>LUZO01000306.1 GCA_001603685.1 Bacteroidales bacterium Bact_23 | reverse complement strand
GCTTCAAATCCTCAAATCCTCATCCGCCGCGGCGGAGCGCCTTCGGCGCCACTTATTTAGTTTTCTACATATTATTCAAAGAATAATTGTAATTTCACGGCGCAAATCAATTTGTTTCCGATGAAAAGATTTTTTCTGATTCCGGTCTTGTCGCTGATGCTCCTTTCGCAGGGATGGGCACAGCCGTTTACCCGCCTGAATACCACACTGGTACAGGTAAGTAGAGGAGCGGTGGTATTCGCCGATTTCGACAACGACAACGACCTCGATCTCTTTATTGCCGGACAAAACAGCAGCTACGAACCGGTGGCAAAGCTCTACCTGAATCAGGAGGGCATATTTACAGAGGCTGAGTGCGGCATCGAAGGGATGTACAACTGCGCTGCGGCAGTCGCCGATTACGATGGCGACGGCTTTATGGACATTGTCATTACCGGTGAGCATTTCAACGGGATGGCCACCCGGCTGTACAGAAACACCGGAAACGGGCAGTTTGAGCCGGTTGATGCCGGATTCTTCGCTGCCGGCGCCGATGGAGACCTGGCCTGGGCCGACTACAACAACGACGGCTACCCCGACCTGTTGATTTCGGGAAGCTGGCAGACCAAACTGTACAAAAACAACGGCAACGGAACCTTTTCCCATATCGAAACCGGGCTTCCGGGAATGAACTCACCCTCCGTCTCGTGGGGCGACTTCAACAACGACGGCTTTCCCGACCTGCTGCTTGCCGGCGATGCCGGATCGGTAGCCGATGCCTTTGTCTATATCAACAACAGAGGCAACTTCAGCCTGCTGGATCAGCAGTTCGAGGGTGCGGTGGGCGGCGCCGCACGCTGGGGCGATTTCGACAACGACGGACTTCCCGATATCCTGATCAGCGGCAAAGACTTTTATCTGACCCCCGTGGCTTATGTGTACCGAAACAACGGCGACAATACCTTCAGCTTTATCAACGCCGGGCTTACCGGTACCGCCCTCGGCCCCGCCGACTGGATTGACTTCAATAACGACGGCAGTCTCGATATTATGCTTGCCGGCCAGAACTCCGGCTGCGGCAATGTGGCCACCCGCCTCTACCGCAACAATGGCAATGGTACCTTCACCGAACTGCCTGCCGGACTTGCCTATGCCGAAAAAGCGGCCTCAGCCTGGGGCGATTTCGACAACGACGGCGATTACGACCTGGTACTCACCGGATTGTCGGGAAACAACATCACCCACCTCTACCGCAACGATCTGCTCTCCGGCAACTTTCAGCCAAACACCCCTCCTTCTGTTCCGGAAGGATTCTACACCTATGTTTCTGACGATTACGCCCTGATAAGCTGGGAACCGGCCACCGACGCACAGTCGCCCGCCACATCGCTCACCTATAATATTATGGTGGGAACCGAGCCGGGAGGAGTGGATGTGATCAGCCCCATGGCCAGCCCCGAAACCGGCAGGCGTTATGTTCCGGAAGCCGGCAACTGCGGCCTCGGCAACTTTACGGAGCTGCGCAACCTGCAGCCGGGTACCTATTATTACCGCGTTCAGGCCATCGACCAGGCCTATGCCGGATCTGAATTCTCGGAAGAGGGCTCATTTACCATACTTGCCACCGCGGCAAAATCCGCAGGCCACGCCCAACTCCGCTACCGCACCGAAAACGATGTGCTGTATGTATCAACCGCCGGAGCCGGCACCGGCAGCTATGCCATTTACGACCTGCAGGGCAGGCGGGCAACCTCAGGAACCTCCGAGGGCAGTGAGCTGAAAATCAGCCTGAAGGGATTGAGCCCCGGATTCTACCTGCTGCAGCTCAACGGAAACGGGCGGCATGAAGTTCTGAAGTTCTTCAGGCCGTAATACCGGTTGAAAAAATATTACAGACCAATTACCGCTCCGCTCCTGCCCTTCCGAAACAGCTCCAACATATGGAAAATGTAAAAGCCCGCACTCCGGCGGGCTTTTACATTGAGTTTCAGTTCGTTCTTACTCGCTGAAGAATTTGTAGAAATAGGGGATCGTTTCAATTCCCTTATAGAAATTGTAGAGCGGATAGTTCTCGTTGGGCGAGTGAATGGCATCCGACTCGAGTCCGAATCCCATAAGTATCGATTTGATTCCCAGCACCCTTTCGAAGGTTGAGATGATGGGAATACTACCGCCGCTGCGTACGGGCACCGGTTTTTTGCCAAACACGGTTTCAATGGCCTTGCTTGCCGCCTGATAGGCTTTGGTATTGGTCGGCGATACATAGCCCTGTCCGCCGTGCAGGTTGGTCACCTTTACCTTTACATACGGAGGGGCAATTCTGGTGAAGTGCTCTTCAAACAGCCGGGCAATCTCTTCGTGGTCCTGATTGGGTACCAGCCTCATTGAGATTTTTGCATGAGCTTTCGACGGAAGTACTGTTTTTGCGCCTTCGCCGGTATATCCGCCCCAGATTCCGCAAACATCCAGTGTCGGGCGGATTCCGGTGCGCTCCAGGGTGGTATATCCCTTTTCGCCCCATACCTCTTCAATATTCAGCGCCTTTTTGTACTCTTCCAGGCTGAAGGGTGCCTTTGCCATCTCGGCCCGCTCTTCGTCGGTCAGTACAAGCACCTTATCATAGAATCCGGGGATGGTGATGTGGTTGTTTTCATCCATCAGCGAAGCGATCATCTGCGAGAGGATGTTGATGGGATTTGCAACGGCGCCGCCAAACAGTCCGGAGTGCAGGTCGCGGTTGGGGCCGGTTACCTCTACCTCAAGGTAAGCAAGTCCGCGCAGCCCAACGGTGATCGACGGGATATCGGGGGCGATCATGCTGGTGTCGGATACCAGAATGATATCGGCTTTCAGCATCTCTTTGTTGTCGCTGCAGAACTTCTCGAGGTTGGGCGATCCGATCTCCTCCTCCCCTTCAATCATAAACTTCACATTGCAGGGCAGGGTACCGGTTTTCACCATGGATTCGAATGCCTTGGCGTGCATAAATGCCTGACCCTTATCGTCGTCGGCTCCGCGGGCATATATTTTTCCGTCGCGGACTTCCGGCTCGAAGGGCGGCGACTTCCACAGTTCAACCGGATCTACCGGCATCACATCATAGTGGCCGTAAACCAGTACGGTGGGTTTTGAGGGGTCGATGATTTTCTCGCCGTAAACAACGGGATTTCCGGCGGTGGGAAGCACCTCTGCCTTATCGGCGCCGGCTTTCAGAATGGTCTCTTTCCAATACTCGGCAGCCTTGACCATATCAGGCTTATGATCTGATATTGAGCTGATTGAAGGAATGCGGATCAGGCCGAAAAGCTCCTCCAGAAACCGCTGTTTATTGGCCTCGAGGTAAGTGTTTAATTTTTCCATTTTAATCGGATTATATTATGGCTGTCTCTTATACACATCTC
>LUZO01000305.1 GCA_001603685.1 Bacteroidales bacterium Bact_23 | reverse complement strand
GTAGTATAATGATGGAGATCAACGGATTAAATTATGTGAGAATCAGGCTATTTAATTCGTCCCAGATCTGAATTTCTTCACTAAATTTGCAGGCTAAAACCAAATAAATGGGTGCAATGAAAGGCGCTTCCGGGGCCGGTAAGCCGGAAAAAAGCAGAAAAGCCGGTGAGGATTCCGGGAAAAAATACGCCGGCAGAGGCGGAAAGCCGCAAAAAGAGGGTTTTAAGCCATCGCGCAGCTTTAATAAAAAGGGGCCCGATGATAAGGAAACCGGGTTTCGCGGTAAAGGAAAGAAATTTGGAGAATCCCCGTCAAATAAGCCGAAGCCGGCCGGAGATGAAGGTAAAAAATTTCCATCCAGAAAACCCGCTTTCAAAAAATCTGGCGATGGACATACCCCCCCGAAACAAGGCGGATTTCACAGAGATAAGCCGGCAGCGGCACGCAAACCCGTTGGGAAAAAAGGTTTTGATGAAGATGGCACCATCCGGTTAAATAAATATCTTGCAAATGCCGGAATCTGTTCCAGGCGTGAAGCCGATGTGCTGATAGAATCGGGAGCCGTTTCGGTAAACGGAAAAGTGGTAACCCAACTGGGAACCCGCATCACCCGCGAGGACAAGGTACAGTTTGGCGGCGAAACACTCAGTATGGAGAAGAAAGTGTATCTACTGCTCAACAAACCAAAGGGTTATATCACTACCGCTGATGATCCGCAGGAGAGAAAAACGGTGATGCTGCTGGTTAAAGATGCTTGTAGCGAAAGGATTTATCCGGTAGGGCGCCTCGACAGAAATACCACCGGTGTGCTGCTCTTCACCAATGATGGAGAAATTACCAAAAAACTGACCCATCCCAGCCACAAGGTACGGAAAGTGTATCATGTGGAACTTGATAAAGGGCTGAGTAAAGCCGATATGGACAGACTTGTGCAGGGTATAGAGCTGGAAGATGGAATGATGGCCGTGGATGAAATTGCCTATACCGGAAATACCGAAAGCCGCAAAAGCATTGGAGTGGTTATCCATTCCGGAAAGAACCGTGTGGTAAGGCGACTGTTTGAAGCGCTTGAATATGAGGTGGTAAAACTCGACCGGGTAGCGTTTGCCAACCTTACGAAGAAAGACCTGCCCCGTGGCCACTGGCGCTTCCTCGAAAAAAGCGAAATCAATATGCTGATGATGGTCTGATGGCCCTGCTTTTTATATAAAGAACCAACTCATTCAAAACTGCCTTACGGGCAGTTTTTTTTTGCTTTTCCGTTTGGTTGATTTTGGCGGATTCTCGGGCGGGCGGATAATACCCATATTACATCAAACCCTTTACTGACTGGCATTCCGGCATAAATCCCTCTTTCCGGCGTATTGGCCAATGGGTAGAAATACCCATACCCTGAAAGCGCCGTCATCTCTAAAAAGTAGTAATTAGCCGTATTGCGCTGACCTGATATCGGCTATACTTTTGTATCGTTAAGTTCTGTGAAACCGGACGCTTACACCGGAAACAAGTTAAAAAAAACAGTTAAAAGTTCCAATAACTTGATAATCAAAGGCTAAGCGCAATTCCAACAAAAATGCTTTCATACATCTGGGGGGGTGAACGGAAAGCAGGAGGTTAAAGGAGCTTGCAAAACTGCCGCCAGGGCAGTAAAAACAAGGAAAACAAAAGAGAAATACTTAAATATTTATGACTATGAGAACAATTACAAAAGGCTACAAATCAGGCGTTTTGCTGACTGCATTACTCACCCTGATAACAGTTATGACTGTTTTGGCCCAGCAAGGTAATCTGGAGACCAGCCTTCCGGAGCGTATTCCCCCGGCAAGTGTAATGCCGAAGGGAGGCAACTCATCGGGAAGGGCTGCTTCAGGCTCAATTTCGGTGGCTGAAAACCCCGTTTATAATAGTATGACAGCTTCGGAACTGGTACAGAATGTACTGGTTACCGGGTGTCTTCAGGCTGAGAATATCCGTTTCGGATATTATCAGAAAGGCATAGGTAACAACTGGTCGTGGAAGAACCACACATGGGCTTCTCAGGCCGGAAACCGCATGCTTGGCTATTTCAACAGCGGAACATCCGATTTTGGCATTGAGGAAGGTCTGATCCTTTCAACAGGAAAAATCAACTCAGCCATGGGCCCGAACAACAATGAAGGAACCAGCGATGCAATGGTAAATGCTGCATCGGATCCCGACCTGGCTGCCATTACCGGCAGAACCATGCACGATGCTGCCGTACTGGAATTTGATTTTATCCCCGCAGGAAACACCGTTGAGTTTAAGTATGTTTTTGCTTCGGAAGAGTACCTTGAGTATGTTGAAACCAGCTACAACGATGCATTCGGATTTTTCCTCAGCGGCCCCGGCATTTCCGGAACCTACACCAACAATGCCGTAAACCTGGCAACCCTTCCCAACGGTGAGGTCGTATCCATCAACACCATTCACCCGGCAGGAAGAAATAAAAATGGCAATAACTATTATGCCAGAAATGCCGAATACTATGTGAACAATCCGGTTGGCTCCCTTACCATGGAGTTTGACGGACATACTACCGTTCTTACCGCTACTTATCCTGTTACCGCTTGTGAAACCTACCGCATTAAGCTGGCCATTGCCGACGCTACAGACCAGAAATGGGATGCTGCAGTTTTCCTGAGCGCCAGGAGTTTTAACTCAGAAACCCTCAATCTTACAGTTTTTGGTAATGGCATTGAAGGCAATAACAATATTTTTGAAGGCTGTTTAAACAACAAGCTTGTCATCACCCGCCAGACCGGAGACCTTTCGCAGGATTATCCCGTTGACCTTATTCTTGGCGGTTCAGCCACCAACGGAGTGGATATTCTGACAGCCGACGGAAATCCTTTCCCGACCCAGATCGTTATTCCCGCAGGTCAGGCCTCTTATGAAATTGAATATTATGCAGTTGCCGACGGAATTGCCGACAACGGAGAAACTTTTAGTATTAAAGTAAGAAATTCATGCCCCTGTGATCAGAACATCTCTTATGTTGAGAAAGTAATTCACATTTATGAACAGGTTGAGGTTATTTCAATAAGTGCTACCAATGCCCAGTGCGCCGGAGCCAGCAATGGTGTTATCACCGTAAATGCCGGCAACGGATCGGGTAACTACCGTTATTCAATCGACAATGGCGCTACCTGGCAGTCGTCGAATACCTTTACCGGACTTGCAGCAGGAACCTATACCGTTCTTGTCCGCGATCAGGGCAGTTGTTTTCCTCCTGTATCGGGAACTGCTGTTATTGGCCAGCCTACTCCCATTGTTGCCAATGCAGGAAATGATGTTACGATTTGTTCCGGTACCGGCACCCAGCTCAATGGATCGGGGGGTGTATTGTATTCCTGGAGCCCTGTTACCGGACTCAGCAACCCTTCAATCGCCAATCCCGTTGCCTCTCCTGCCGAAACCACAACCTATACCCTTACCGTAACCAATGCTTCCGGACAGTGTGCATCTACAGATGAGGTTACCGTAACCGTTAATCCTTCACCCGTTGTTACCGTTGCTCCCGCTGAAACCGAAATCTGCCGCGGCCAGGAGGTAACCCTTACCGCTTCAGGCGCTGCTTCATACTCATGGAATCCTACCGGTGCAACCACCGCATCCATTACCGTATCGCCTGTTTCAAACAGCTCATACACCGTAACCGGTACTTCAGCCAATGGTTGCAGCTCATCAGCTACCTCGCTGATCATCATTAAGCCGGCGCCTGCAAATGTAAACGCCGGTGCCGATGCCGCCATCGGTCTCTGCGAAACATACCAGCTTCAGGGTTCTGCAACCGGATCGGGTACCCTGACCTATTCATGGTCACCCGCTGCCGGACTTAGCAACCCAAACATCGCCAATCCCGTTTTCACTCCTTCAGCTTCAGGAAATCACACATTCACCCTTACCGTTACCAACGAAGATTCAGAATGCTCAGCTTCTGATCAGGTGAATATTTTAGTGGCTGAGCCCATTTCTGCCACCGCTTCCGTTACAAACAACTCATGTATCTTAACTGCTGACGGCGCTGTAAATATTACCGTATCCGGCGGCACCGCTCCTTATTCATACAGCTGGTCAGGTCCTGACGGATTTACAAGCGCCGGTGAAGACCTGAGCGGCGTGGTTGCCGGAACCTACAGTGTTGTTATCACCGATGCAAAAGGATGTACCTTCAGCGCAAGCTATACCGTAAATACTGTTCCTGATACCACCCTGCCCACCGCAAGCAATCCTGCCGACATTGTTCTTACAGGATGTAACGGAACTTTCCCCGCTCCGGATATCACCGTCGTAACAGATGCTGCTGATAACTGCGGAGTGGTTACCGTTGCATGGGTTAGCGATGGCACTGCCACCGTTAGCGGATGTTATGAAACCGTTGTAAGAACCTACAGTGTAACCGACGGTTCAGGAAACTCCATCAATGTATATCAGAACCTTGTCAGAGTTGTTGATACCGAACTGCCTGTAATCAGCACCACAGCCGTTAGCGGAAACCTTGGCTACAATCCTGCTGTTATTGCTCCCATCTTCAGCGGACTTGACAACTGCGAAGGCATTTTCACCCCGAATGTAACCACCTCAGGCGCTTCGAACAGCGGTTGCGCATATACTCAGACCTGGACAGCCAACTATACCGATGGTTGCGGCAATGTTGCCGTTCCCGTAAGCATCACCTACACCTGGACTGTTGACAACGAGATTCCCGTAATCAGCACTACAGCCGTTAGCGGCGACCTGGGCTGCAACCCCGTCGTTGTGGCTCCCGTATTTACCGGAATGGACAACTGTGCAGGTGCATTCACCCCGGTTGTAACCACTGCCGGCGCTACCAACAGTGGTTGCGAATACAGCCAGACATGGACCGCCACTTATACCGATGCTGCCGGAAACGCTGCCGTTCCCGTAAGCATTACCTACACCTGGATTGTTGACAATGTACTTCCGGTAATCAGCACTACAGCCGTTAGCGGTGATCTTGGCCACAATCCTGTTGTTATTGCTCCCACCTTCACCGGACTTGACAACTGCGAAGGCGCATTCACCCCGGTTGTAACTACTGCAGGCGCTACCAACAGCGGCTGTGAATACAGCCAGACCTGGACCGCCACCTATACCGATGGCTGCGGAAATGTTGCCGTTCCCGTAAGCATTACCTACACCTGGCTGGTTTACAGCGAAATCCCCGTAATCAGCACCACAGCCGTTAGCGGCGATCTTGGCTGCAACCCGACCGTAGTTGCTCCCGTATTCACCGGAATGGACAACTGTGCAGGTGCATTCACCCCGGTTGTAACCACCACCGGTGCATCAAACAGCGGTTGCCGGTACACTCAGACCTGGACCGCTACCTATACCAACTCAGCCGGACTCAGCGCCGCACCGGTAAGCATTACCTATACCTGGACTGTTGACAATGTAAAACCGGTTATTACCACCACAGCCGTTAGCGGCGACCTGGGATGCAATCCGACCGTTGTAGCTCCTGAATTTGTAGGCGTGGACAACTGTGCCGGAGCATTCAGCATGGATGTGGTTGTTGACGGACCCAACCATGTTGGCTGCGAATACACCGCCACCTGGATTGCTAACTTTTCAGATGCCTGTGGAAATGAAGCTGACGAAGTAAGCATCACCTATACCTGGATCGTTGACACCGAGATCCCCGTAATCAGTACCACAGCCGTTAGCGGAAACCTGGGCTACAACCCGACCGTAGTTGCTCCCGTATTCACTGGTCTCGACAACTGCGAAGGCGTTTTCACCCCGAATGTAACCACCTCAGGCGTTTCAAACAGCGGTTGTGAATACACCCAGAGCTGGACCGCCACCTATACCGACGGTTGTGGCAATGTTGCCGCTCCCGTAAGCATCACCTACACCTGGACCGTTGACACCGAGATTCCGGTAATCAGCACCACAGCCGTAAGCGGTGACCTTGGCTGCAACCCGACCGTAGTAGCTCCCG
>LUZO01000304.1 GCA_001603685.1 Bacteroidales bacterium Bact_23 | reverse complement strand
GTCCAAACTGTTTTGTAAATTAGAATCGTTAATGCCGATGGTTAAAATATCTAGACCAATTGAGCAGAGCGATAATTGGTCTATTATATTTTTCCAATCGGTATTATCTGCCGAAGGAATAATGACAATGGAAAACCCGCAGAAAAGAAAGAGATTGTGGATTCGCCTGGCGGTCTGGGGTGCGGTTGTCGCATTTGTGGCTGTCGTTGCCGTGATGATTTCCGTATTTCTAAACGGCGACAGAATCAAGCAGATGGTGGTGGATGAGATCAACCACTATTTGCTGGCTCCCGCCGAAGTCGGTTCGATTGAGTTTTCCATGCTCCGTGACTTCCCGGATGTATCGGTGGTGTTCAGGAGTGTGGCCATCAACGCTCCGCAAGGGCTGGAGGGGGCGCCGGGGCTGCTGCATGCGGAGAGCATTTCGCTGCGTTTCGGTCTTTTCAGCCTCTTTTCGGGAAACTACCGCATCCGAAGCGTCATCATCAGCGATGCCTCCGTTACGCTGTGGCGCGATGATGCCGGCCGGAACAACTACGAAATCTGGAAAAAGGAAGAGAGCGGAAGCGATCGTCAGGTGGATTTCGATATTCAGCGGGTGGTGCTGAAGCGAACGGGCGTATATTACCGCGATGGCGGCGAGGGCACCGATCTGGCGGTAGCCTTCGATTATTTTACGCTGCGTGGCAAAAAAACGGGAACCGTTTACGACCTCGGCCTCTCCGGCGGTTTTATCGCCGAACGGCTCACCTTTGCAAACACCGCCTATGCCCTTCCCGGCCGGCAGGCGCTTCACGCCTATCTGCTGATCGACCCGGAACGGGAAAGCGTAATCATTACCGATACCAGAATCCAGGCGGGAGGCGAGGAGTTCTCGCTCGAAGGCAGCCTGAACTATACCCGTCCGGTGAGCAACCTCGACCTGACGCTGGCGGTGAAAAATTCGGAAATTAAGAACCTGCTTTCACTGGTACCGGAGCGTTATACCGCCTCCTTTAAAAAATACCATCCCGACGGCCGGCTCACCGCCGCAGTAAAAATCAGCGGGAAATACGGCGATCATCATTTTCCGCTGATTACCGCAGATTTTACGGTAAGGAAGGGCAGCGCCATTTATCGTGACTACAACTCCGAATTCAGCAGCATCAGCGCCTCAGGCAGTTACACCCATGAAGCCGGAAACCGCCCTGCCCGGCTGCTTCTCAATTCATTCTCCGGGTCGTCGGGACGCGGTTCGTTCAAGGGTTCGCTCGACCTGGTGGATTTCAGAAAGCCCAACATCAAACTGACCCTCAGCTCCAGGCTTTACCTCGAAGAAATAGGCGGCTTTCTGGCAAACGACCATTTCAGGGATGCCACCGGACAACTTGCCGCCGACATTGCCTACGAAGGCACTTTTGATGCGGCGCAAAACATCTCCGAAAGGGCTTCGGGAACCCTCGACCTGAGGAATGCCGGCTTTACCCTGATAAGGGACGGCAGCCGGATAAGGGAGGTGAATGCGGCGCTTCAGCTTCAGAATGGCTCGGTGCTGGTTGACCGACTCAGCTTTAAAACCGGCAGGAGCGACCTCTCCATGTCGGGCAGTTTCAGCAATCTGGCCGCTTATCTCTTTATGGAAGGACAGCCGCTATTCTTCGATGCCAATGTGCGTTCGGGCAGGCTGAGCCTCGAAGATCTAGTGCCTGCTTCGGCCGATGCCGCAGCGGAGCCGGGAAGCGCGGCCGATCATCCGGTATTGCCGGCCAATGTCGGGTTCAATGTGGTCTTCGCCTGCGACCTGTTCACCTACCGCGAATTCAGCGCAGCCAATGTCACCGGAAAACTGCATATGAACGACCAGGTGCTCAGGCTGGAGCAGTTCTCGATGGATGCCATGGATGGCAGGGTGAGCGGCAGCGGCACCTTCAACAACCGCTACGGCAGCTATTCGCAGGTGGTATGCAATGCTTCGCTGAAGAATGTGGACATTCACCGGCTGTTCAGGGAGTTCGGCAACTTCGGGCAAACCAGTCTGCAGAGCCACCACCTGAAGGGGCGCGCCGATGCCGATGTGCAGTACGGAGCAAAAATGGACAACCGGCTGGAAACCGACGCCGCATCGGTAAGCGCCGTAGCCGACCTGGAAATCAGAAACGGCGAACTGCTCGGCTTCGAGCCTTTGCAGGAGCTGTCGAGGTTTCTCGATGAGAACGAGCTGAAGAATGTAAGGTTCTCCACCCTGAAAAACCGCATCGAAATTGCCCGCAAAACGGTCATCATCCCCGAAATGGAGGTGAAATCGTCGGTAATGGGGCTGAAAGGATACGGCTCGCACACCTTCGGCAACGAAATCGACTACCATTTGAATGTGCTGCTTTCGGAAATCGGAAAAAATAAAAAACGGCGGAACCCGGCGCCGCCCGATGCCACCGAAACGCTGGCCGAAGGCAAAACCAGGCTGTTTCTGCATATGTCGGGAACCGTGGACAACCCGATTGTACGGTACGACAGCCGGGCGGTGGTGAAAAAGGTAACCGAAGACTTTAAAAACCAGAAACAGGAACTGAGGCAGGTGCTGAGGGAGGAGTTTGGCAAGGAGCCCAAAACCACCGATCCGAAAGGAAAGGAAAAATCGAATGAAGTGAAGTTCGAAATAGAATGGGACGACGATTGATAACCTGAAAATCAGGGCCAAAGCCTTATTGCACTTTCCGAAACCGGCTTAAAAAACCCGGCAAACCGGCAGTAAATCATAAAAAAAACGATATTTGTATCCTCTAGCTTCAAACCCATGGCCAACAGAAAGCTTTTTGCGAACCGGGTAACCAACATTTACGATCAGAAGCGTGCCTGGAAACGCTGGCTGTTGCTGGTTGCCATGCTCATCGTAGGGTTTTCGCTCTGGTACACCAATCAGATGGTGAAGAAGATTGCCAGGGATGAGCGCAGCAAAATCACCACCTGGGCCAACGCCATTCAGCAGCGGGTAAATCTGGTAAATTACACCGACGATTTCTTCGATTCCATCAGGGTAGAAGAGCGCAAAAGGGTGGAAATCCTGGCCGAAGCCACCGAGCGCATGGTTGAAGCCGATGACAATGAGAACATCCTGTTTTATCTGAGCATCATTTCAAAAAACACCTCCATCCCGGTTATTCTGGCCGATGGAAAAGGGAACATCAAGGAAGCGCGCAATGTGGATTTCGATCCGCGTGTCGTAAAGAAATTCACCCCCGAACTGCTGGAGGAATTTTCGGTCTATCCTCCGCTAAAGCTGGATTACTACTCCGGAAATTATGTCTATTTCTACTACAAGGATTCAAAGCTCTTTTCGGAGCTCAAGGTAGTTCTCGACGATCTGGTGAAATCGTTCTTCAATGAGGTGGTCAACAATTCCGCCTCGGTGCCGGTCATCATCACCGACAGTACCCGCACCGAACTGATAGCCTGGGGAAAAATCGACTCCACCCTGGTGAACGATCCGGTTTCGGTGCGAAATACCATTGAAGAGATGTCGGCCTACAACGAACCGATAGAGATTGTCATTGCCGACCGCAAGCACTACATCTTCTACAAGGACTCGTTTTTGCTTACGCAGATCCGCTATTTTCCCATCATCCAGCTGATTGCGGTGGGTATTTTCCTGCTGATTTCCTACCTGCTTTTCAGCATTGCCCGCCGTTCGGAGCAGAATCAGGTATGGGTGGGGCTGGCAAAGGAAACGGCGCATCAGCTGGGTACACCGCTCTCCTCAATGATGGCGTGGGTGGAGTATCTGAAAGGGAAAGACCTTGAGCCTGAAACGATTGAGGAGCTTGAAAAGGATGTAAACCGGCTGAATACCATTGCCGAACGCTTCTCGAAGATCGGCTCCGTTGCCAACCTGAAACCCGAAAATATTGTGGAGGTTGTCTATAATTCGGTGGCCTATCTAAAAACCAGAACCTCCCAGAAAGTCACTTTCTCCATCTCTCCGCCGCGCGATACCCTGATCATCGCCGACATCAACTATCAGTTGTTCGACTGGGTAATCGAAAATCTGGTAAAGAACGCCGTGGATGCAATGGCCGGCGTGGGGGAGATAAGAATTGAAATTTCCGAAGAGGACAAACTGTTACACATCGACCTGTCGGATACCGGAAAGGGCATCCCCAAAAAGAAATTCCGCACCATTTTCAATCCCGGATATACCAGCAAGCAACGGGGCTGGGGTCTTGGCCTTTCGCTTACCCAGCGGATCATCCGCGAGATTCACAACGGAAAGATCTATGTAAAATCCTCCGTTCCGTTAAAGGGAACTACTTTCAGGATAACCCTGCACAGGTAAATCTGTTTCGTTGGGAAATGCGTGATTTTTACCTTCCGGATTGGCTTCCTTTCAGGTTTTTTCCGCCGGAACGCCACTTTTCAGGTGCCTATTTCCCTGCTATTTTCCCCGGATTCTGTTCCAGAAAGCTCTTCCATCCAGAGTAGGTTTTCTGCCCGCTAACCTGACGGTTCTGGAAATAGTGGCACACTGCAACGGCAACGGCGTCGGTGGCGTCCAGCATTTTAGGTTCATTGCCCAGTTTCATCAGGTTGCCAAGCATTCCGGCCACCTGCTCTTTCGATGAGCTTCCGTTTCCGGTGATGGATTGTTTTATTTTTCGCGGCGAGTACTCAAAAATGGGGATATCGCGGTAGAGTGCCGCTGCCATGGCCACTCCCTGGGCGCGCCCCAGCTTCAGCATCGACTGCACATTCTTTCCGTAGAACGGCGCCTCAATTGCCAGCTCATCGGGATGATAGCGGTCAATAAGGCCGAGCACGGCAGCGAATATCCGCTTCAGCCTCAGCGCAGGCGACTCTTTCGAAGCAAACTTGAAAACATCAAGGGTGATCAGCTCGATTTTCTTACCTTTATCGACGATTAAACCGTAGCCCATTACCTGGGTTCCGGGGTCAATGCCGAGGATAATTCGTTCGCCTTCCATGGTGGATAATGATGGTACTATGTTTGGTTCAGCAAAGGTACGGAAAACACTCAACAATCTGTTCCTGATTCTGATTGTTGCCGCTTCCTGCTGGTTTATTTACCGGCAGGTGTTTGTGCATGGCAACTTCGCACAATTCAGGCAGGAGCTGTCGGTGCGGGTGCAGTCTCCTGAGTTCAGGATACTGTTTGCCGCGGCCATTTTGCTGATGCCTTTCAACTGGTTTCTTGAGGCGGTAAAGTGGCGCCGGCTGATCGCCTATCTCGGGCCGGTTTCGCTGCCGTCAGCTTTCCGCTCGGTGATGGCAGGCATCACCTTCAGCCTCTTCACCCCGAACCGCGTGGGGGAGTTCCTCGGCCGCGTCTTCACCCTGAAGGAGAACCGCATACAAGGTGCGCTGCTGACCCTCACCGGAAGCCTCAGCCAACTGATTGTGACCCTGCTGTCGGGCATGGTTGCGCTCCTGTTTTTTCTGAAATACTATGCCCCTTTCAGCGAGCGCTGGCATTACTTCCTGTATGCCGGGCTGATTGTTTTTGTTATCCTCTTTGGAACGCTCATTATCCTGATATTCTATAAAGTACCGGTCATTACGGCCGCCCTCGAAAAACTGATCAGGCCGCAGTGGCAGAAGATCAACATGTATCTGGCTGTAATGGAAAGGGTAAACCGGCGCGATCTGATACAGGTGTTGCTGCTGAGCCTTTTCAGATATCTGATATTTTCGGGGCAGTTCGTTCTGCTGATTTGGGCGTTCGGGCTGGAAATTCCCTATTTGCAGGCGATGATGCTGATAGCGCTCACCTATTTTGTGATGGCGGCCATCCCCACGGTTGCGCTGGCAGATATTGGAATACGGGGGTCGGTTTCCATCTACTTTCTGGGGTTGTATGCCGGCGGCGATCCCGCGGCGGCAGCCTCCATCCTTTCGGTCTCCACCATGATCTGGCTGATTAACCTCGCTTTTCCGGCGGTAATCGGAATGTTTTTTATCAAACGAATCAAACTGATGGGGAAATTGTAACATTATGGGAACGACACTTTCAATAATTATAGCGGGTTTGATTCTGATAGAAGGCGCTTACGTCTTCCTTATGTATTTGCTCAGGATTGGATGGAAGGGCCTTGGCGGCTGCCGTGAGATCCGGGATGCCGTTAAAGTCAGCGTGGTCATTGCTGCCAGAAACGAAGAGAAGAACATACAGGCCTGTCTGGATGCTTTGGCAAATCAGCATTACCCCCGCGACAGGTTTGAGGTGATTCTGGTTGACGACCACTCCGGTGATCGTACGGTTCAGGTTGCAGAAGCCTGCATCCGGCGGCATCCGGAACTGAATTTCAGGGTTCACAGTTCATCCGCTTCGCCGGGGAAGAAGGCCGCCCTCCGCGAAGGGCTGAAGCTGGCTTCCGGCGAAATTGTTTTGACTACCGATGCCGATTGTGTTCCCAACCCCGGCTGGATCAGAGCCATGACTGCGGCATTGCTGGAAAAGGATGCGGTTTTTGTTTCGGGCCCGGTGGTCTTCGAGAACCAGTCAGGATTTTTCGGGAAGTTGCAGGAACTGGAGTTTCTCTCGCTGATTGTTTCCGGCGCAGGAGCCATAGGTGCAGGCTTTCCGCTGATGTGCAACGGCGCAAATCTCGGCTTTTCGATGGAGGCATTCAGGCAGCTTGAAGAAAATGCCATGCAGATGCATCTGGCATCGGGGGATGATGTGTTTCTGATGCTGGCAATGCAGAAAAAGTATGGAAGCGATAAGATAACCTTCGCCCGCTGCCCCGATGCCATTGTAAAAACGCTGCCCGAATCGACCTTCAAAGGATTTATCCGCCAGCGGCTCAGATGGACTTCAAAGAGTACTGCATACCGGAATATTCCGCTGATTCTATCGGCGCTTGCCGTATTTCTGATGAATCTGATCCTTGTGGGAACTCTGCTGACAGCCATTTTTATCCCGGAATCAATCTGGCTTTTTCTTGCCCTGCTGTTTGTGAAAATCATTGCTGATCTTCCCTTGCTTACGGCCATTAACCGCTTCACAGGAAAGTACTATCTGAACCGGCTGATTCTTCCCGCCGAACTGCCGGTGGCAATCTATACTTTTGTTGTGGCGCTTGCCGGGCTGGTGGCTCCGGTAAAGTGGAAATAGGCAGCTTTCAGCTTCCTGTCCGGGGATGTTCAAAACCCACCGGCTCCATGTGGATGGTGCTGATGATATTCAGGTCGTTTTTCAGCCTCACTTCAATTTTTGTTGCAATCTCGTGGGCGTCGAACAGGGTCATGCTGTCGGGCAGCTTTATGTGCATGGTTAGTTCGGTGTGTTCGCCGTAGCGGTGCACATGGATGTGGTGGGGCAGTAGGTCGAGGGTGCTCTCCTGCCTGCATATTTCGTCAATCCGGGTTATCAGCCAGGGTTCGGGATGGTCGCCCAGCATGGTATTCATGGCATCGCGGAGAATCATGTATGCCGCGTGGAAGATCAGAATGGCCACGATGATGCCCAGCAGGCCGTCGATCCACCACAGGTATTTTCCCGCAAATATACCAACCAGAATTACCAGTGAGGCGATGGCATCGGAGCGGTGGTGCCAGCCGTCGGCTTTTACCGAGCGCGATGAGGTACGCCTCGAAACCCAGAATGCATATTGGGCCATTGCTTCCTTGCCAACCGTTGAAATGGCGGTTACAATAATGGCGGCTAATCCATAGTTGGCCGCCTGATGGTTTATCAGACGCTGAACGCCTTCAATCAGAAAGTTGAAAGCCACTACACTCAGCAGCACGCCGATTATCAGTGCCGCAATCAGTTCAGCCCTTCCGTGGCCGAACGGGTGCTCCTTATCGGCAGGCCGGGCGGAGAACTGAACGCCGGCAAGCACAATTACCGAGGTGAGCGAATCGGATAGGGTGTGCCAGGCATCTGCGATGATGGCAATGGAGCCGGAGATAATCCCGACCCACATTTTGGCGATGAAAAGAACGATGTTCCCGGCAATGGAAACCCATGCTTCCTGTTTTGCAAGTTTGTGGCCAGTTTCATTCATTTTCGGAAAGTTGCTTTATTCGAATGGTTTAAATCCCGGGTTCCTGAGCCAGTACGGCGGCAATTTTCAGGTCGGCAGGGGTGGTTATCTTTATGTTCTCCGGGTTCCCGTCGAACAAGGTGATTGCATAGCCCGCCCTTTCCACAAGCTGGGCATCATCGGTATAACCGGAGAAATCCGGCAGGCTGTATGCCTTGCGAAGCGTGTTCAGGGGAAATACCTGCGGTGTCTGTATCCGCCGCACCATTTCACGGTCGAGAGGTTGGCTGCCGCCGGCGATCAGCATTCTGAGCGAATCGTTGACCGGCACTGCGGGAACGGCACATTTTCCCTCGCCGGCAAGGGCAAATCCACGGGCAATGGTTTCATGCGATACCAGCGGCCTTACTCCGTCGTGCACCGCTACCAGCCCGTCGGATGCGGTAATTGCATCCAGGCCGTTTCGCACCGATTGGCCGCGGGTTTCTCCTCCTTCCACCAGATGATGCGGAATGCCAAACCGGTGTTCCCTGCACAGCTCGCGCCAGCGGGCAGTCTGCGCAGGAGGCAGCACCAGCACCAGCCGAAGCTCCGCCGAAAACCGCTGAAAAGCTTCCATCGTCAGCATCAGCAGCGGCCTGCCGTTCAGCGGCAGAAACTGCTTTGGTATCTCACTCCCCATCCGGAGCCCGGAACCTCCGGCGACTATGATGACAAATCGTTCCAAATTCTCCTTGTTTGAAATACAAACATACTTACATGCTTTCTGTTTTGCAAACCGTTTTCCGGAAATTAACCCGTTGGTTTTGACGCTCTAAAAGAAAACTGCCACTGAAACAAACGGTCATTTCAGTGGCAGTGTGGTAGCATAAGCAATATTTTACAGAATCAGCATCGCATCGCCATAGGTAAAGAATCTGTACTTCTCCTGGATGGCTTCCTTATATGCTTTCATCAGAAAATCGAAATCGGCGAAAGCGGCGGTCATCATCAGCATGGGCGACTGCGGCAGGTGGAAGTTGGTGATCATACAGCTGGGAATGCTGAAGTCGTAGGGGGGGAAGATAAACTTGTTGGTCCATCCCTTGTAGGGTTTCAGCATACCCGAAATGGTTACCGACGATTCCACGGCTTTCATGGTGGTGGTTCCAACCACACAGACCTGTTTGCGGTTTTCCTTGGCCTGGTTCACAATCCTGACTGCCTCATCTTCAATGATCATCTCTTCCGAGTCCATTTTGTGTTTGGTAAGGTCTTCCACATCAATGGCCCTGAAATTGCCGACACCGGCGTGCAGCGTAACGGTGGCGAATGAAGCGCCTTTCAGTTCCAGTCGTTTCATGATTTCGCGGCTGAAATGCAGTCCGGCCGAAGGGGCGGCAACAGCACCTACTTTCGAAGCATAAATGGTCTGATACCAGTCCTTGTCTTCGGGTATGATGTCGCGCAAAGCCTGAATCTCTTCGGGAATGGGTGTTTTGCCCAGCCCTTCAATGGTTTTTTTGAACTCTTCATACGGCCCGTCGAACAGGAACCGCAGGGTACGGCCGCGCGAGGTGGTGTTGTCAATTACCTCGGCAACCAGCGAGTCGTCATCACCGAAATAAAGTTTGTTGCCGATACGGATTTTTCTGGCCGGATCAACCAGTACATCCCATAAACGGGCTTCGGCGTTCAGTTCTCTGAGAAGAAATACGGTGATTTTAGCGCCGGTCTTCTCTTTTTCACCGGTAAGCAACGCGGGGAAAACTTTTGTGTCGTTTAAGATAAAAACATCACCATCGCCAAAATAGTCAAGAATATCAGAAAACAATTTGTGTTCAATGGTTTTGTTTTTGCGGTTAAGCACCATTAATCTTGCATTGTCCCGATTATCTAACGGCTGTTTGGCAATCAATTCATTGGGCAGATGGTAGCGAAATTGTGATAGTTTCATCCCTCGTGTTTTTATGATTTAATATACTCACCAAAAAATCATCAGTGAATACCGGCAATTCTGTTTTTTTTATCAAATATTGTTGTATGTTTGTGCAGAATAAACAAAACGGGAAATCCATTCCGTATATTGTCTGCACACCTCTCTGATTATATTTGATTGTCGTCTCAAAAAGGGGCGCAAAAGTAATATAAATTTGTCGAAAAATCAAGGGTTTAGCCGATTTATTTTTAATATTATTTAAAAACAAATCGTCAACCGTTGAATTTTTTTATAATTTTGCACCCTCA
>LUZO01000303.1 GCA_001603685.1 Bacteroidales bacterium Bact_23 | reverse complement strand
GTCTCTGAAGAGGGCGGGAAAGGAGGTGCCGGTGAGGAGCGTCATTCTGGGGATCGACGGGGAGGTGCAGGGGTGAGGTCGTAGCTTGTCTATTGGAGGTTATGCGGCGCAGGTAAAAAATCAGCTGCTTCCCACCAGCCAAGCTGGAAGAGAAAAATTTGCAGATATCACATTTTCGAGGGGTTAAGCAAAACTATTTTTAGTTCTTCTTCTAACAACTGATTTGTATCAACATGAAGATCAAGAAGGTATTCCTCAGCTCCACCGCCAGAGATCTTGCAGAATATCGTGTGGAAGCTTACAGGGCTATAGAGTGCTTGGACGGATATCATTGTCTTCCTATGGAGAATTTTGGCGCTCGAAATTTGCGTGCAGATGACTTCTGCCGTGAAGAGGTATCTAAGTGCGATTTATTTGTTGGGATAGTAGGGCACCTTTATGGAAGTTGTCCTGAAGGATGCGATCAGTCTTATACGGAGCGTGAGTATGAAGCCGCTATTGCGGCCAAAATCCCACGGTTGATGTTTGTTGCACCTGAGAGTTTCCCTGTGCCTGCTGACCTCATAAGAGTGGATGTAAAATGGCAAAAACAGAAAGCGTTTCGTGACCGTGTGAAAAAAGAGCGGATTACTGGTAATTTTATGTCGCCGGAACGCCTGGCCTTGGGAATAACGCAAGCCATCCGAAACGAAGAACATAGCGATACAAATATTAAAAAACGTGCGCCATTCATGGCACCCAGTTTGCCCGAACATTTTGTTCCCCGGCCTGAAAAGAGCGAAGAGATCAAACGTCGCCTTTTGACCTGCAACTCAGATAATCCAGGTGTGCTGGTGATAAGCGCGCTTCACGGGTTAGGCGGCATCGGTAAAACAGTTTTGGCATCCGTTCTTGCGTATGACAAAGATATTCAGAGGCGATACTCAGACGGCATACTCTGGGTCACTCTGGGCCAAAAGCCGGATGTTCTCTCACAATTGAGTAACTGGATTAAGGCTCTTGGTGACGACGAATTTCATCCCACGAATCTTGAAGCAGCATCAATGCATCTTAGAACAATTTTACACGATAAATATGCCCTTTTAGTGATTGATGACGCATGGGACCCTGCTTTCGCTAAACCCTTTCTTGTTGGTGGATCTCACTGTCAGGTGTTGATAACGACCCGAGATTCCTTAATCGCCAGGGCTGTAGGTGCATTTCTCTATGATCTTGATGTCATGACCCAGGGCCAGTCATTGTCGCTTTTGTCCAAGTGTTTGGGGTGCAAAATTGGATATTCAGAGCAGCAAGAAGCTCTGGATTTGGTTCATGAAGTGGGACATTTACCACTTGCATTGGAGTTAGCGGCCTCTCAGGTGAAAGATGGGGTTTCATGGTCGGAGTTGTTGAGCGATCTAAAAGCTGAAGTGGCGAGGCTGGAATCCCTGGATATGCCAGGTAGTAGGGACGTGCCTGACGAGGCTACTCGTAAAAACCTGAGCTTGAAAGCATCATTCCAACTCAGTTTGCAGCGACTGCCCGAAGAGAAACAAATCGCTTTTATATGGTTAGGTGTCTTGCCCGAAGACGTCGTCTTGACACCAAAGATGGCAGTAACACTCTGGAAAAATGATCTTAGAACCGCTCAAGAGACGTTACGCTATCTGCGAAGTAAAGCCCTTCTTTTGTCAGGCGAAAAGCTGGACGGTAACCATCAAACTTATCGCCTTCACGACCTGATACATGATTTATGCAGAAATTTAATAATTGCTCCAGTTGAGCCGTCTAATAAGCGAGATATCCCAGGATTGGGATTAAGTCTTAAAGATGCTCACTCCTACCTCCTAGAGCGCTATCTTGAGATCGCTGAAGGAGGCCTCTGGCATACTTTGACGGATGACGGTTATATTCATGAAAATCTCGTCTGGCACATGGAAAGGGCAGATCGTCTTGAAGATATTCACTGTCTACTACGTGAGGAGACAGCCGACGGCAAAAATGCATGGTATCAGACTCGTGAACGTCTGGGGCAGACGGGTGGATACATCGAAAATATCGCTTGCTGTTGGTTGTTAACGGAGAAACGCTCATTATACGATATCAAAAAGGCAAATGTAGCCCCTTCAATTGGTTTGGAAACGCGTTATGCAATGATAATATCTTCCGTAAATAATTTATTTTCTAACATCCCCTCAGATTTACTTTGTGAGTTGGTCAAAAATAAATTGTGGACACCACAGAAAGGAATGATTTATGCTCGAAAGATTGAGAATGATTATCTAAAAGTAAAAGTGTTGTCCGAGATTATGCCGTTTCTGTCAGATCATGAAAAAAATGATGTTTTATACGAATGCATGGCGATTGTGGATAAAATAAGGGATGAAAAAACAAGAACCGATGCTTTGATGGAGGTAGTTCTTCGCCATCCTGAACCTGACAAAGTATACGATTTGGTCAATCGAATTAAAGACCGAAACTTGAGAGATCGAGCTCTCGCTGATATAATACCTAAGTTATCCGATTCTCGACTTGCTATAAATCTGATTAGACAGATTGATGACGGGTCAATAAAAGGGAGGACGATCGTTGAGATCTTGCCTGGACTTTCCGAGCCTCAATCTGTTTTCCCTATAGTTGATCTAATAAAAGAAGATCGAGTAAGGTCAAGGGTGCTAATTGCCATAGCGCCTTACTTTCCCCACCTTGATGAGCTTCTCGCCTCGGCTTACAAAATTAAGAACGTATCTTTGCGGAGAAGTACATCTAAAGCGATAAAAGACACTCATTCGAAACCAAGA
>LUZO01000302.1 GCA_001603685.1 Bacteroidales bacterium Bact_23 | reverse complement strand
ACAAACTAATCATTTATACATTTATTAAATGGAGGGAGCAACAGTAAATACGGGCAAAATCTGCATGTTTTTTGATTGCACGTAATGGTCACAAATCATTAAGAGATAAATGATTCAGGAAAAAGAAAACTTGATTAGCAAAACATACGGCTCTATTCTTACGATAGTGTCTGTATTGCTATTCGCTTTTGCTTTCCTGTTTTTATACTGGTTATCCTACGGCGAATTAAATTATAACAGTCAGTATCTTACCGTTATCCTGCTCCTTCTCCCCATCTGGCACTGGGGTATAAAGAAAACTAGCCTAACCAAATTTTACAGGGCAAAAGATGCGACTATAATATTTTTTGAGAGCCTGTTGTTTATTGTCGCCGGAACAAGCGCACTGGCCGTTTTAATCACCCTTCTTCAGCTTAAACAGGTAAACCTGTACATACTGTTGATTTATGCTGCATTGGAGGTTGTAGTATTGAATGTAATAATCATCTTTGCATACAGGTATCATAAAAACCTGCTTAACAAGGGATTAAATACAAGAAACATTATTCTTATTGCCGACGACAACTGTGTTGATTTTATAGAACGGATTTTTCTCCACAAAGAATGGGGGTTCAGGGTAGTTGTTATTATTTCGGAGTCTGAATTGATATCGGAGATATTCGGCAGCAGGGTTAAGATTATCGAGAGTACGCAAAGTCTGGGTTATCTCATTAAATCCCATATTGTTGATGAAGTATTCTACTGCAAAAATGACATTAATCAGGCTGAAATAAGAAAAATAGTACATGATTGCGAAGAGATCGGGGTTGTATTTCGTCTTCAATCAGCCTTTTTCCATATGCCAACAACAAAAACCCATCTTAGTGTTTACAATAATGTACCTTTTCTGACTTTCATCAATACACCGGTACATAAAGTTGCACACCAATGGAAATTTGTTGTTGACATAGTAGCTTCTTTTATGATACTTCTTATCTGGTCGCCGTTTCTTCTGCTCATTGCAATTTTAATTAAACTGACTTCACGCGGGCCTGTTATTTTCAAGCAAAAACGTGTTGGGCTAAGAGGAAGAGAGTTCAAAATTTATAAATTCAGGACTATGGTTCAGGATGCTGAGAAGTTAAGGCCTATGCTTGAAGCGCAAAATGAAATGGATGGTCCTGTATTTAAAATAAAAAAAGACCCCAGAATCACTCCTATTGGAAGATTGCTTCGAAAGACCGGCCTTGATGAGGTACCGCAATTTTTTAATGTTCTGAAAGGTGATATGTCACTGGTTGGCCCCCGTCCCCCCCTGCCTTCAGAGGTTGCCCAGTACGAGCGATGGCAGCTCAGGCGACTGTCGATGCGCCCGGGAATTACCTGCATATGGCAGATTGCTCCAAATAGAAATAACATCTCATTTGACGAATGGATGAAACTGGACTTACAATACATCGACAGCTGGTCGCTTAAAATTGACTTCCTGCTGTTACTAAAAACCATTCAAACTGTTGCAAAAGGATCCGGACAATAAAATGGATAGCATTACTTTTAACTGCAATGTTTAATTAACCTATTGCGTTATTACCTTTACCACACCAAAATTCAAAAACATCAACAAAGTTTGGCCACATTATGAAAAGTAGCTTTAAATATAATCCCAGGTTTGTACTATTCATTCTGATATTAGTACTTATGGGTTCATGTGTACCTCAGGACAAACTGATGTATGTACAGGACAAAACAACAACCGAAATAAAGGAAAGCTATGAACAAATAAGGCCTGTTAAAAGAATACAGCCTTATGACAACCTGTATATCAATGTCCTAAGCCTTGACGAACAAACAGCAAGGATTTTCAGCAATCAGAATGCTTCAATTACAGGCGCCGGAAGGCTGAGCGTTGACCTGCTAAGCTATACCGTTAGTGAAAAAGGAACCATTGACTTCCCTTTTATCGGAGAGATTCTTTTAAACAACCTTACACTTTCAGAAGCCAAAGACAAGGTTGAGGCAGAACTTAGCCAGTACCTGAGTAACACTACAATAACCATGAAATTTGTGAACAGCAATATTACGGTATTGGGAGAGGTACGCAATCAGGGGGAATTCCCATTTTTTCAGGAACAAATAAATTTATTTCAGGCACTGGGATATGCCGGAGGTGTAACAGATTACGGAGACAAGAGTAAAGTGACCCTGATCCGGGAATATAAAGAAAAGGTAATGTTTTACAATCTGAATCTCACAGATAAAAAAATTGTAGAGAATGAACTCTACTATCTTCAGCCGGGCGATGTCTTAATCGTGGAACCCATTAAAACCAAGTTCAGAAATCTCAGAACATTTACTTATTCAACTCTCCTGGCCACAACCACAAC
>LUZO01000301.1 GCA_001603685.1 Bacteroidales bacterium Bact_23 | reverse complement strand
GCAAACAATATGAAAAACAATATTTTACGAAATAATTTTCCGAAACAACATTTTAGAATAAGTTCGTTGTTCTGGTTGATAACAAGAATTAGAACATTACTTTTGGTTCTATTTATTGTAATAATAACCCAGCCAAATTTTGCCCAGGAACACTGGATGGCAAAGTTTGGGCATCTGGGGAATTACTATGATATAAAAGATGCTACTCAACAATATTTTCGTGAAGACCCTTCCAGAATTGATAACAAAGCTTGTGGATACAAAAGTTTCAACAGATGGATGGTCTATATGGAATCTCGGGTTGATGCAAATGGGACATTGAATACATACAAAACTGCATTGGTGAGTGCAAGTCAAGCTTTACAAAGCCGTGTTCCGAATAGTAATTACCCTGTTGATTGGGAAGTGTTTGGGCCAACAAATAATTCGCACTCTACCAGAGCGAATATGGGGTTGATTACATCAATCTGGGTAAATGAAGATAACCCGGATACTATTTATGCAGGAAGCAATTCTGGTGGCCTTTTTGTTACCTATAATAATGGGCAGAATTGGCATTGCCTTACAGACAAATACATTATAAATGGTGTTGAATCCATTGATATTCACAAAAACCGCCCGGGTGTAATATATATTGGCACAGGTACAGAAACTTTTGGCAGGGCATGTGGTTTTGGTGTATGGAAAAGCACAGACAATGGCTTAACCTGGAATCAAACAGGTTTAAACTCACAAACTTTTACAGGAAACTTTTTTACTAAAACAGCACAAGACCCGTCGAATCCAGACACACTATATGCCATTGTAAATTTTGAAAATACAAGCACACCAAGTAAAATATTGCGTACGTCAGATGGAGGGAACAATTGGGAGATTAACTATTCAATTGCACCATTTCTTCGTGAAATAGAAATTGACAAAACTAATCCTTCCAACGTTTATGTATCCGGAAGCGGTTTATATTTTTCAAATAACTATGGGTCAACCTGGAATGACATCACCTACAAGATTGTACCTGATATAAATGATTACAAGGTAATCAGAGCCTCAGTTGCCATTAATCCTTTCAACTCACAGAGAATTTTAGTATTACGACAAGTAGAAAGGTTAGACAACAACGAGATTTCAAGTGGAATAATGCTATCCGTTGATGGAGGAAATACCTTCACTCTTCAAAGCCTTGTAAATGTAGACAATAGTTATCTGCATTTTTTTAACATGCAAGCGGGTTACTGGATGATGGAATTAGAATGGTCTAAAGAATCTATGGATCAATTCTATATTGGAGGTCTATGGATACATAAATATAAACTGATAACCAACAATCAGTTTGAAAGAGTAAGAATCGCTGGTGATGTTACATCAATTTGGGCATCTAACAATGACCTTTATCATATTGACACAAGAGAACTTAAAACCTATTTGATAGATGGGGTTGGCTATATTTATAACGGCAATGATGGTGGAATAACCAAAGGCACTGAGATTGCTAATGGGAATGTTGAATGGCAAGATATAAGCAAGAGTGGCTTAAACATCACTCAGTATTGGGGTTTTGGAATAACTAATGATGGCTCTGAATTTATTGCCGGCGGTACTCAGGATGGCAATTTTAACATTCATGACAACGGAATTTGGAGTATAAATGGTGGAGATATTTATGAAAATGTTGTAGATTATAGCAATCCTGATATTATTTACAGGACTTTCCCTTTTGATGAAACGGCCAATCCACCTAGACGTCTTCTACAAAAGTCCACAAACAGAGGAATTAAGTGGGAAAATATCTTTCTGAATGAAAGTTTGGCTAGAAACGACAAGCCCATTGAAATGAGTCAATCAAATCCACAGAGAGTTTACGTTGGGGGGAGTAATGTTTGGCGTACAAATAATGGTAATGATTTTCAACAAATTTCTAATTTTACTTACAAGGGTAAACTCAAATCAATAAGAGAAGCTCCGTCAAACCCTTTGGTGATCTATGCGGCAATGGAGAATCCTACCTGGGAAGCGGTTCCTGCAAATAATGTAAATCGCTTGTATAAAACGATTGATGGAGGAAATAACTGGCTGGATATAACACCAAATGTAAGTCATGCACATCTTGGCTTTGCCGGAATAACTGATATTGCCATTGACCCGACCGACCCTCACACCTTTTACTTAACACTTGGCAACAACTGGACAGGAAAGAAGGTTTATAAAGGAATTGGGACAACTAGTATTACCTGGACCAATGTTTCTGAGGGGCTTTTTAATCTGCCGGTAAATTGTATAAAGTTAAGACAGGTAAATGATTTACAGGAAATTTTTATTGGTACCGATGATGGAGTTTATTATCGCAATAAAAATATGAACTCATGGGAACCTTTTGGAAATGGTCTTCCAATAACATTAGTCAGTGACATTGATTACGACTATGCTACACATCAATTTTATGTTGCTACATTTGGCAGAGGCATATATAAAGCAGATTTAAGCAAATTTAATATGCCACCCAATGGGGGGGACATTATCGTTTCAACTAACGAGACATGGAGTATGTTGAAAAGGGTACCGGCCAATGTAATTGTAAAACAAGGGGCAACGCTAACAATAACCGGTGTTGTAAAAATGAAAGAGTCGAAACAAATTATTGTTGAAAAGGGGGCAAAACTTATAGTTGATGGTGGCATTATAAGAAACCACGTTAAAGACACCTTTTGGAAAGGAATTGTAGTATACGGAACTGATGGGCCACAAAACCCTCTGTATCAGGGTATAGTTGCACTTAAGAACAATGCAGTAATTGAGAATGCTGAAATTGGTGTGCTGTCAAAAGGGAATACATCATTTTCTGGCGGAGGTATAGTTTCCGCAAGCAATGCCACATTCAAAAATAATATTAAAGCAGTTGAGTTTACTCCCTACAAGTATGGGTATTCAATCAGCTCTTTTAGTTTGTGCGACTTTTTTACCACCACGCAAATGCCTGTGAATTATGACCCCATTGCATTTGTTACACTCGAAAGCATTGATGGCATTAAATTTAATGGTTGTAAATTTATAAATGAAAGATCAACTGTACCAGAAAAGCTTGGAAAAGGAATTTACAGCCACAATTCATATTTCTATGTTGATCATAAATGCTCAGGCAGTCAGGTCCCATGCCCTGCTAATGAATACCAAAAGAGTGAATTTATTAAGCTGCAATATGGGATATATTCCAACAACAAGTTCCCCGGCAAGCCTTTTAAAGTAACCAATTCTTCTTTTGAA
>LUZO01000300.1 GCA_001603685.1 Bacteroidales bacterium Bact_23 | reverse complement strand
GCTTTTGATTTTAAGTGGCACGAGATGATTTGCATAAAAATCACATAAATCAAGAAAAACTCTAATTTTTATTGTGAATCATAGGAAAGTTACTAATTTAGCTGCAATTAAAACGGATTAGAAACCACCTAAAAATATCGTGTATGTTAGATCTTGATTGGAAAAACCTGCCCTTTGGGTATGTGAAAACCGACTACAATGTTCGTAGTTATTTCAGAGACGGCAAATGGGGAGAACTTGAGGTATCCTCATCCGAGCAAATAAGCATTCATATTGCAGCCACTGCAATTCACTACGGTCAGGAAGCTTTTGAAGGTATGAAAGCATTCAGGGGCAAGGATGGTAAAATCCGTATTTTCCGCTGGGAAGAGAATGCTAAAAGGTTTGTGAATTCAGCAAAAGGAATTATGATGGAGCCAGTTCCGCATGATTTGTTTCTGAAGGCCATCACCACCGTTATCAAGCTGAATGAGCGTTTTGTACCTCCTTACGGAACCGGCGCTTCTCTCTATCTGAGGCCGTTGCTGATCGGTACCGGTGCCAGGGTTGGGGTAAGGCCGGCCGATGAGTATCTGTTTATGGTTTTTGTAACTCCGGTAGGACCTTACTTCAAAGAGGGATTCAAACCCGTTGCGCTGCGCATTTCACGCGATCACGACCGTGCTGCTCCCCTCGGAACCGGACAGTTTAAGGTGGGCGGTAACTATGCTGCCAGTCTCTCTGCCAGCGTTGAAGCCAGCCAGGCCGGATATTCATCCGTACTCTTCCTGGATGCAAAAGAGAAAAAATATATCGACGAAGCCGGTCCCGCCAACTTCTTCGGTATCAAAGGAAACAAGTACATTACCCCGAAATCCGATTCAATTCTGGCATCAATTACCAACAAGAGCCTGATGGACATTGCCCGCGATATGGGTATGGAAGTGGAAAGAAGGCCGGTGCCGGTTGAGGAACTCGCCGAATTCGATGAGGTAGGCGCCTGCGGAACCGCTGCGGTAATTTCACCCATCTGCAAAATCGAAGACCATAAGGTAGGAAAGGTTTATACTTATTGCCATGATGGTGAAGCCGGACCCGTTTCGACCAAGCTCTACAAGAGGCTCCAGGCTATCCAGTACGGCGATGAACCGGATATTTTCGGATGGAACTATATTGTTGAATAGTCTGACGGGCAAAATCGGATCATAAAACCCGGTTAATGCATAACATAAAGAGAGGCTGTCTTTTGCAAGGCAGCCTCTTCTGATTTACGGGGATATTTTTCCGGGTTTTTAGATAATTCCAGCTGTTCTGAGTATCGCCTCCATCTCTTTCTGCATCGCTTCCGCTTCAGCGCCGGCTTTTTGGGCAAAGTCCTGCTCTTTTGAAGCGAAGATGATGCTTCTGGAAGCATTTACCAGCAGGCCGCACGAGCCGTTGAGGCCGTATCTTGCCACTTCCTGCAGGCTGCCTCCCTGAGCGCCCACGCCCGGAACCAGCAGAAAATGGTCGGGAGCGATTTTCCGGACTCCGGCAAGCATTTCGGCACGGGTGGCACCCACCACATACATCATATTCTCCTTGTTGCCCCACTGCTGCGAGGTGCGTAGCACATGTTCATGCAGTTTTTCTCCGTCATTGCCGGAAATGAACTGAAAGTCACCGGCACCTTTGTTCGAAGTGAGTGCCAGCAGAATCACCCATTTATCGCTGAACCCCAGAAACGGCGACACTGAGTCCTCACCCATGTAGGGCGCCACCGTTACCGCATCGAAATTCAGGCCCGAAGCCGCCTTATCGAAAAATGCCCTGGCATACTGGGCCGAGGTATTTCCGATGTCGCCACGCTTGGCATCGGCAATGGTGAAGCACTCATTGCGGAACTGATCCAGATACTCCATGGTTTTCAGAAGGCTCTGCATGCCTGCAATGCCGCGCGATTCGTAAAACGCCAGGTTGGGCTTGTAGGCTACCGCAAAGGGGAGGGTGGCGTCGATAATCTGCCTGTTAAATTCAAAGACGGGATCTTCAAACCCTTTCAGATGGGCGGGTATCTTTTCGATATCGCTGTCGAGGCCAACACAGAGGAATGATTTTTTTCGTCTGATCAGCTCAGTCAGTTCGTGGTATGTCATATTCCTGATTTTAAGGTTGTCTTGTTTTAGCCAACCGCCTCTTTCAGCCTTTCGGCGTTTTCGGCAAGCTGCAGTGCATCAATCATATCCTGGATTTCGCCGTCCATAAAGGTGAAAAGGTTGTAAACCGTAAGGTTGATGCGGTGGTCGGTAATTCGGCTTTGCGGATAGTTGTATGTGCGGATCTTGGCTGAACGGTCGCCGGTGGAGACCATGGTTTTACGCTTTTTGGAGATATCGTCGAGATATTTCTGATATTCCAGCTCGAAAAGGCGTGTACGCAGAATGGTCAGCGCCTTGTCGTAATTTCTGATCTGCGATTTCTGATCCTGCATTGATACCACGATTCCGGTAGGGATGTGGGTAAGCCTAACCGCCGAGTAGGTGGTGTTTACCGACTGGCCGCCCGGTCCGGATGAGCAGAAGGTCTCCTTGCGGATATCGCTCTGTTTCAGCTCCACATCAAACTCATCGGCTTCGGGAAGCACCACCACCGATGCGGCTGAGGTATGTACCCTGCCCTGTGTTTCGGTTTGCGGAACGCGCTGAACCCGGTGTACGCCCGACTCATACTTCATCAGGCCGTAAACATTCTCACCGCTGATGTTGAAGATGATCTCCTTGTAGCCGCCCGATGTACCCTCGGTGTAATCGGCCACTTCCATTTTCCATCCCTTTGTCTCGCAGTATTTGGTGTACATCCTGAAAAGGTCGCCGGCGAAAATGCTGGCTTCGTCGCCCCCGGTTCCGGCACGAATCTCCACAACCGCATTTTTTCCGTCCTGAGGATCGGAAGGAATCAGCATCAGCCGGATGTCTTCTTCCATCTGATCGCGCTTTTCCGTAAGTTCATTCAGCTCCTCTTTTGCCATACTTCGGAATTCCTCATCCTTTTCGGTGTGAAGAATCTCCTTTGCCGAATCAATGTTGGCAAGAACGGATTCGTACTCCTTGTAGGCGGCAATGATCGGCTGAAGGTCTTTGTAATCCTTGCTGAGCTTGATGTATGATTTCATATCGGCCATGGCCGAAGGCTCATTCATCTGTTTCTCAATGTCAAGGTATCGTTTATATATGGCCTCAAGTTTATCGAGCATGGTGTTTTTATTTTGGGGTGCAAAGGTACGAATTAATGATTTTATACCGATTGGAAAAATATAATAGACCAATTATCGCTTTGCTCAATTGGT
>LUZO01000299.1 GCA_001603685.1 Bacteroidales bacterium Bact_23 | reverse complement strand
GAATAGATAAGATAGATTATTATGTTCATCAGGGAATGTACAAATATACCGCCGGCAATGAATCTACAATTGAAGATGCTATGAAAATCAAGCAGATGCTTGACAGGAAAGGATACAAGGACTCCTTTGTCATTGCATTCCTGAAAGGGGAGCGAATTAGTATGGACGAAGCAAGAAAACTACTGAAAAACTGATTACCTTTGTAGTCACGATGAAACATTTCAAACTTACACGCGAAATTAAGACCGGACTGCTGACAGTGATCACCCTCACTGCCTTTATCTGGAGTATCAACTACCTGAAAGGGAAGGACATATTCAAACGGCAACGCACCTTCTACGCCGTTTACGACAATGTAGCCGGCATGATGACAGCCAATGCCGTTACCTACAACGGGCTGGAAATCGGGCAGGTAAGCCGGATGAGGTTTCATCCGAACCAGCCGGGCCGGGTGGTGATTGAAATGTATATGTCGGACAACATCGCCATTCCCCGAAACTCCATTGCACGCATATACAGCTCCGACCTTCTCGGAACGCGCCGCATACAGATTATCCCGGGCGATTCACCCGAACTGGCAAAATCGGGCGACACCCTGATTGGCCAGATACAGCAAAGCCTTCAGGATGAGGTAAATGAAATGGTTGAACCCATTATGCAGAAAACAGGAAACCTCATCACTTCGTTCGATACTGTCCTGAATATCCTGAACGATATTTTCAACAGGCAGACCCGCGACAATCTGGTGGGAACCGTTGAAAGCCTGCGCAACACCATGGCCAACCTTGAGAAAGCCACCGTTGCCGTTGATACGCTGGTTGAAAGTCAGAAGGTAAGGCTGGCAAAAATCATCAGCAATGCGGAAGCCATTACCAGCAACCTGAAGGAGAATGGCAACAACCTCAACAGAATCCTCTCAAACACAGCCAATATCACCGACTCCCTGGCTCAGGCCAACATCGCCCAAACCATGAACAGGCTGACCAGCACCGTGGCGAGTTTCGAGGCCATGACGGCAAAAATAGAGCGCGGCGAAGGAACCATCGGCCAGTTAATCAGCAACGATAAGATGTACAACGAGCTTGAAGCTTCATCGAATGAGCTGAAACTGCTACTCGAAGATATGCGCCTCCATCCCGAGCGTTATGTGCATATCTCCGTTTTCGGCCGGAACCCTAAAAAGAATCCATATCAGACTCCGGTTAAGGAGTGAATCTGATAATTTCCAACTCCTGATTTACCTGTTTCCGGGAAACGCAACCGGAATTCAAATCCCTTTCTCCTGTTTCTGCCCGTAGCGGTGGATTAAATTTTAGATTGTAGATTTTAGATTTTAGATTTTAGATTTTAGATTTCTGAGTTATGAGTTCTCATTTTTGATTGAGCCTCTCAGGGGCGGATTACTTTTTACTTTAGTCTCCGCCGCGGCGGATTACTTTTTACTTCTCTTAGCCTCTGCCTTGCCTTCGACTCGGGTTCGACTCCGCTCACCCACCGGCTTATTTTTCCCTTTTACTTTAGTCTTTTTTCTTTTCTCTTACCTCCTACTTCCTACCTCCTACTTCTTACCTCCTACTTCCTACCTCCTACTTCCTACCTCCTACTTCCTACCTCCTACTTCCTACCTCCTACTCCCATCACCCCCCGATAAATCTCCTTCCACAGCTCCAGCGCTACGGGGATAATATCATCCGGAAAGTCATAATCGGGGTGATGCAGTGAAAGGTGCTCTTCTCCGGCGCCGATTCCAAAAAGGGCAACCCGGCTCTCAGGTACAAAGTGGGCAAAATCCTCCGACCAGCGGAAAGGCAGCCCTGCCTCTATCACCTGAAGATCAAGCTGCTGCGCCGCATTGCACACCACATCCACGGCATCGGGGTGGTTGATGGTTGCCGGAAACTCTTCCGTAAAATGGATGTGATGTCCCAGTCCTGACGCCGATGCCTGCTGTTTGACCAGCTCCACTGCCCTGTTGGTCAGGATTTCCATATCTTCGTTCAGGTAGGCGCGCAGGGTTGCCATCAGCACGGCTTCATCGGGGGTGGAGGTAAAAACTGGCATTCCCAGGTTGCCATGAACCAGGGTAAGCAGCACAAAATCCTGATATCCAAGCTTCTTCCCGTTTCCAGAGAGGGCAGGCAAATCAACCATCAACCTGGCCATAACCGCTGCGGGGCTTTTCCCTTTCTCCGGTTCCGAGGCGTGGGCAGGCTTCCCTTTCAGTTTGATAATCATCCCTTTGGAAGCAGCGGCAAAAGTGCCGTGCCTGACAATCACCGAATTGCGCGGATAGCCCGGCAGATTGTGCAGGGCAAAAGCATAATCGGGAAGGTAGCCGCAGCATTTTATCTTCCTGAGTGCCGCCGAAGCTCCTTTTCCGGTCTCCTCCGCCGGCTGAAACAGCAGCAGCAGCCGGCCTCCGGAGGGACGGTGACAGGCAACATAGGCAGCCAGTCCCGTTAGAATGGCGGTATGGCCGTCGTGGCCGCATTTATGCGAAACACCGCGGTTTTCCGAGGCATAATCAAGCGGAGTTGTTTCATTCAGCGGCAAGGCATCCATATCGGCTCTGAACAGTACTGTCGGGCCTTCGGTTCCGCTGTCGAAAACAGCCAGGATGCCATGGCCGCCTACCCGCGTAACAATCCTGTCAGGCTTCAGCGGTCGCAGAAAAGAGAGCACGCGCCGCGCAGTCATCCGCTCATTTCCCGAAAGTTCGGGATAGCGGTGCAACTGATGACGCAACTCAATATAGGGGGCAACCATAGCTTCAAATTTCCGGCAAAGATATGGCCCCCTGGCATTGAAATCCGCCCGAAACATATTTTAGATGCTTTATAAATAGGGAGTTGCACCTTCTCTTACATTAGCCCAACCCGTATCTGACAGCCTGCCCGCTGCCTTTTTGCCCCTGTTCAGTACTGACACGGAATATGAGAAAACCAGAAGAATCCGTCGTTACCCGCTTTTTACCCTTAAATCCGGATTCAACAAAAAATTCTGTGAAAAAACCGCTTTTCGCTTTAGCGGAATCGTTTAAATTTGCACCCCAAAAAGAAGTATTACCTATCAGTTTCTTAGAATATGGGCAGAGCATTTGAATACCGTAAAGCGCGCAAAATGAAGCGCTGGGGAAATATGGCCAGGGTATTTACCCGTTTGGGCAAGGATATTGAGATCGCTGTAAAGGCAGGAGGCCCCGATCCGGATGTTAACTCCAAGTTAAGGCTGCTGATTCAGAACGCCAGAAGCGAAAACATGCCCAAAGAGAATGTGGAAAGGGCAATAAAACGGGCGGTTTCAAAAGACTCTGCCGATTACAAGGAGGTGGTATATGAGGGTTACGGTCCGCACGGAATAGCCGTAGTGGTTGAAACCGCCACCGATAACCCTACCCGCACCGTAGGGAACATCCGCAGCTATTTTACCCGCAACGGCGGCAGCCTGGGCACAACCGGCATGCTCGATTTTATGTTCGAACGCAAATGCTCATTCAAGGTTGCCATGAAAGAGGGTGTCGAAATTGAGGAGCTTGAGCTTGAACTGATCGACTTTGGAGTGGAAGAGGTGTTTACCGATGAAGGCGAAATCCATATTTACGCAGATTTTCAGTCATTCGGCCCGATACAGAAATACCTGGAAGAGAACCACTTCGACATTAAAACCTTTGCCTTCGAACGAATCCCGAACGATACCAAGACCCTCACTCCCGAGGAGCAGGCCGATGTGGATAAGATGCTGGAACGCATGGAAGACGATGACGATGTCACCAATGTTTTCCACAATATGAGGTAAGCCAGAAAAAGATTTGAAGCCCCGGCCACAGGCCGGGAATTTGAAGATTTGACCCGCCTGCGGCGGATTTGATTATTTTATCCGCCACGGCGGATAAAGTTCGCCGCTGGCGCAGCGAACATTTGATGTCAGCCATTGGCAGACCTTTGATCTGCAATTTGACCTGCAGACGACAAAAAATTAAAACGATTGGTTTGTTGAATGAATACTTCGGCCTTCAGTGGATGACCGGCTTCGACTGGGGTTTGACGGGACTCACCCACTGGCTCAGACACCGTGGAAACGGGGCTATCTTTCACTGAATCAATGTAATACTAAGCTTCAGCAGATCCCTCTTTCGTCGGGATGACGGGCTTTTCGGGAGGAAGAAAGAGGGTGAATTGGGCGGCTGCGCCGCCCAATTCACCCTCCCAATTTTAAACGCTTGCAGCGTCATTTCGAGCGAAGCGCGCCGTGCCGAGCGAAGTCGAGGTAAGAAATCGCAACACCGCTGGTGCGAACTCTCATCCGCCGCGGCGGACTCACTTCTTACCTCTTCCTCCTTCGCCTTGCCTTTGGCTTCGCTCAGGCACCGCGAGCGCCTCAGGCATCGGAGGAATCCGACTTCTGACCTCCGACCTCCGGTCTCCGTCCGCGGCAGCGGACTTACTCTCCATACTCATCCCAACTCTTAATCTTCATATCAGCAAGGCCAAACTTGCAGAACGACTTGATAAACGCGGAAGCCAGGCGGGCGTTTGTGAGCAGCGGAATGTTGTAGTCAATGGCGCTGCGGCGAATGATGTAGCCGTTTGTAAGCTCGCGTTTGGTAAGGTTTTTCGGTATGTTAATAATCAGGTCAAAAGCCTTATCCGCAATCATCTGCCTGATGTTGTTCTCACCGTTTTCGTCAGGCCAGTTCACATCTGTGGCATAAACGCCGTTTTCCTCCAGAAACTTCTGCGTTCCGTGGCTCGCATACAGTTTGTAACCATGGCTGTGCAGCTCCCTGCAGGCTTCAAGCAGGTCAACCTTCGACTTTGCCTCGCCGCTGGAGATCAGAATACCCTTTTGCGGGATTTTATAACCCACTGACATCATCGCTTTAACCATGGCTTCGGCAAATTCATCGCCAATACAGCCCACTTCGCCGGTTGACGACATATCCACACCCAGCACCGGATCGAAATTCTGCAGGCGCGAGAAGGAGAACTGCGAAGCCTTCACCCCGATATGTTCCACATCGAAAACCGACTTGTCCGGCTTACTGTACGGTGCATTGAGCATGATGTTCGTGGCTGTTTCAATGAAATTCCGTTTCAACACCTTCGAAACAAACGGGAACGACCGCGATGCCCGGAGATTGCACTCTATTACCTTGATTTCGTTGTTCTTGGCAAGGAACTGCATATTGAACGGCCCGCTGATGCTGAGTTCCCTGGCAATCTGTTTGGATATTTTCTTAATCCGCCGCATCGTCTCGAAATAGATATTCTGTGCCGGGAATACGAGTGTGGCATCGCCGGAATGCACGCCGGCAAATTCAATATGCTCCGAAATGGCATATTCCACGATCTCGCCATCCTTTGCAATGGCATCCATCTCTATCTCTTTGGCATTCTGCAGAAATTTCGAAACCACCACCGGAAACTCCTTCGACACCTTTGCCGCCTTTTTCAGGAATTCGTGCATATGCTCCCTGTCATAGCAAACGCTCATCGCCGCACCCGAAAGCACATAGGAGGGGCGGATAAGCAACGGATATCCAACCTCTTCGGCAAAAAGGTCAATCTCCTCAAAACTGGTCAGCTCTTGCCAGCGGGGCTGGTCGATATTGAGCTGATCGAGCATGGCTGAGAATTTATGGCGGTTCTCCGCCCTGTCGATGGAGACGGGCGAAGTGCCGAGAACCGGCACCTGCTGGCGGTACAGCTTGATGGCCAGGTTATTGGGAATCTGCCCGCCAACCGATACAATCACCCCTTTGGGCTTCTCTGTATCAATGACATCAAGCACGCGCTCCAGCGACAGCTCGTCAAAATAGAGGCGGTCGCACATATCGTAGTCGGTCGAAACCGTTTCAGGATTGTAGTTAACCATTACCGCCTTATAGCCAAGTTTTCTGACCGTTTCCGCCGAATTCACCGAACACCAGTCGAACTCAACCGACGAGCCTATCCGGTAGGCACCCGAGCCAAGTATTACAACTGACTCAGAATCAGAAGCTGGCGGAATATATCCGGCACCCTCGCCATAGGTAAAATAGAGGTAGTTGGCCTTTTCAGGATTTTCGGAAGCAACGGTATTGATCCGGCGCACTTTGGGTACCAGATTCACCGTTTTCCGGTAGCTCCTTACCCGCAGCATCGTATCCTCAAAGTTTTCGGTAGGATTCTCCACAAAGCGCGCAATCTGAAAATCACTGAATCCCAGCCTCTTGGCCTCCTTCAGAACTTCGGCCGGAAGTTCTTCTATTTTTTTAAACTCCGAAAGAACAAGGCTGTACCTGTAAATATTCTCCAGTTTCTCCAGAAACCATTTGTCAATTTTCGTCAGTGCCTCAATCTGATCCACCGTATATCCCTTTGCAAAGGCATCGGCGATGGCAAAAATCCGCTGGTCGGTAGGGTTCGACAAGGCATCTTCCACATCATCGAATACCATTTCACGGTTCCCCACAAAACCGTGCATCCCCTGCCCTATCATGCGAAGCCCTTTCTGGATAATCTCCTCAAACGAGAGTCCGATGCTCATAATTTCGCCCACCGATTTCATTGAAGAGCCGATCTGCAGGCTGACTCCCACAAATTTCGACAGGTCCCAGCGCGGAATCTTCACAATCATATAATCCACTTTGGGCGCCACATAGGCTGAGTTGGGGGTTCCCATTTCGCCAATCTGATCCAGGCTGTAGCCCAGCGCCAGTTTGGTGGCCACGAATGCCAGCGGATAGCCGGAAGCCTTGGAGGCCAGCGCCGAAGAACGACTCAGCCGGGCATTTATCTCGATAATCCGGTAGTCATCGGTTTCCGTATTGAAAGCATACTGAATGTTGCATTCGCCCACTATGCCGATATGCCTGACCACACGGCGCGCCACCTCTTCCAGCAATGCCACCTGCTGCTTTGTGAGTGTGATGATGGGAGCCACCACAATGCTCTCGCCGGTGTGAATACCCAGCGGATCGAAGTTCTCCATGGGAACCACCGTAAAGCAGTGGTCATTTTTATCCCGAATCACCTCAAACTCAATCTCTTTCCATCCCTTCAGGCTCTCCTCAACCAGAATCTGACTCGAAAACGAGAGCGCACTTTTGCACAATTCCGTAAATTCATCTTCATCCCTGCATATACCCGAGCCCAGACCTCCCAGCGCATAAGCCGAGCGAACCATCACCGGAAATCCGATTTTCCGCGCTGCTTTGAGGGCATCATCAAGATCGTTTACCGCTTGCGAAACAGGGGTTTTGGCATCTATCTCATTTAGTTTCCTGACAAACAAATCACGGTCTTCGGTAATCATAATGGCCTCCACCGAAGTACCCAAAACGCGGACATTATATTTTTGCAGCGTTCCGTTCAGATACATCTCTGTTCCGCAATTCAGCGCTGTCTGGCCGCCGAAGGCAAGCAAAATGCCGTCGGGACGCTCCTTTGCTATCACTTCTTCAACAAAATGGGGGATAATCGGCAGGAAATAGACCTTATCCGCAATCCCTTCGGAGGTTTGAATGGTTGCAATATTGGGATTGATAAGCACGGCTTCAATCCCTTCCTCTTTCATCGCTTTCAGAGCCTGTGTTCCCGAGTAGTCAAATTCGCCGGCCTGTCCGATTTTCAGCGCACCGGAGCCCAGTAAAACAACCTTTTTAATTGTTTTGTCCATCAGTTTTTATGTTAAAAGGAGATAAAAAAAACGGGAAAAATAGTGTTGAAACTGTTTTTCCCGTTGTCGATAAAATGAAGAAACCTCTTCCAGCTGTCTGGAAGGGCTATACTCCCTTCGGAAACAGGCCCTCCCTGAACTGGCGGCTGGAAAAGGCTTACAATACATTTGCTATATAATTCAGAAATTCAAATTCTGCATTTGAAATGCCGTGCAAAAATATAGTTTTTTCCCCCGTCCTCAACCTGCAATTCCAGATTTTTCTGCTGTACTTAAAGTTTTTTTTCAACCAAAGAATTCCGGGCAGTGGAGAATGGAGAATGGAGAATGGAGAATTGATTTGATCCGCCGCAGCGGACTCATCGCTCAACTCTCATCCGCCGCGGCGGACTCACTTCACTTCGCCTTGGTTTCGACTGGGCTTCGGCTTCGCTCAGCCACCGGCTCAACCACAACGAGAGCTTCGACTCCGCTCATCCACCGTCAGGCATCGGTATGAGTTCACTTTTTCCTTTAGTCTCCGCCGCGGCGGATTACTTTAGTCTTTTTACTTTAGTCTTTTTCCTTTTTACTTCTCTTCTTACCTTAACAGCGTTACCGGACCTCTAAGCGGGCTTGTGGTTGTGGTATTGATATAACCCGGTACCGAGAAGCTAATCACATAGGCATATACGCCCGGAGGAGCCATTACCCCCCTGACTTTACCATCCCAGCCGGCGCTGTAATCACTGGTTTCGTAAATCATTTCGCCCCAGCTGTTGTAGATCTGCATAAAGAACCGTGCGGGGGTTACATCGCCGATCAGTACGGGTCTGAATACATCATTCAGGCCGTCGCCGTTCGGGGTAAATGCATTGGGTACCAGCAGCTCGATGGAGCACGGGATCAGCCATACCGATGACTCGCCCGTACAACCGTATGAGTTGACTACCTTCACCGTATATTCGCCTTCAGCGTACTCGATACGCGACTGAACCATACTGCCGTCATTCCAGATGTATGACTCAAACCCGGGGCCTGCATCAAGGGTGTGCGGCTTGCCGGCACAGAGCGAATCGGCATCAGCCAGCTTCACTTTTGGCGCCGGATTTACTGAAAGGGTGAGCGACAGAGGCTGGATACAGCCATCGCTGTTGGTTGCAACTACCGAATAGTTACCTGAGTTTGATGTAGCCAGGCTGGGGAATTCAACATCCTCTTCGGTACTGCTGAAGCCCATCGGTCCGGTCCACTGGTAATCGAGCTTCTGATTGTCGTTTGAAACAACTTCGAGGGTGGTGGAATCGCCTTCGCAAAATACGCCGTCACCCGAAGCCGAGATGTCCGGAGCCGGGAAGATGTTGGCCCGTCCGTTAATCAGCAGCGTGGGTACGGTATAGCCGGCTGCAGCGTAAACCACGCTCTGGCTCGAGATCCAGTTGATGGCACTGCTGCCGGGAGCAATAGCGGCAAAATTCAATCCAAGCAATTGGGCATTGCTGGGTATGGTTACCGAGCTGGTGGCTATGGAATAACGGATACTCAGGGTATCATTGTTTACACTGTAGCTGAAAGTACCTCCGGCCAGCGCGGGATGCGCATTCACTATGCCAATGAAAGAGAGTACCGTAGGATCGAACTGAATCACCACCGTAAATTCAACGATGTCAATGAAGTTCTCAGACTCCAGCGGCACCACTACCGGCAGGTTCATACAGTATTCAACCGTTTCGGCAGTTACTTCAACATTATTCAGAATATCGTTTCCGATAATGAATTCCATTTCATCAATACAGCCGTTTTCATCCCTGATCATGGCGGTATGGGTGCCAATGGCCAGCCCGGTAAATACCGGAGAAGTCTGCCAGCTAATGCCATCCAGGCTATATTCTATATTCAGCGGATTGGCAATAATGGTTGCCTGTCCGTTGGATTGTCCGTTGGTGGCATTGATTATTTCCACATCCACAATGGCAGGGCCCGGGATATTGCTGATAACCACCAAATGCGGCCATACCGCTTCGCAACCGAACTCATCCCTTACCCTCACCTGATAGTTTCCGGCAGCCAGGTTCTCAAACAGGTTGGCAGTTTGCCAGCTTGTGCCGCCATCAATGCTGTATTCAAGGTTGCTTCCTGTTGCCGAAACGGTTATGGTACCATCGGCTTTGTTGCACATCTCATCGGTTGCAACGGCATCATCAACAGCAACACCGCCGGTGTTCTCCACTTCAACCTGGAATGGCCATACGGTTTCGCAACTGCTGCCATCGCGTACCATAATATTGTAAATTCCGGCACTCAGGTTCTCAAACAGGCCGCTGTTATGCCAGGTTACGCCGCCGTCAATGCTGTACTGCAGAGGTGCGGTGCCGCCCGAAGCTATGATTTCAATGCTGCCGTCGCTCTGGCCGCAGGTTTCGTCGGTTGCAAGCACATCGTCAATGGATGCGCCGCCAATGCTGTTGATAACGACCGGATTCAGCGCGTAAACAGTCTGGCAGCCCGAAGCATCGAGTACCACGACATTATACGCTCCGGCGGATAGGCCGGTGAACTGATTGTTGTTCGACCAGGTTACGCCCCCGTCAATGCTGTACTGCAACGGTGCGGTACCTCCTGAAGCAGTGATTTCAAT
>LUZO01000298.1 GCA_001603685.1 Bacteroidales bacterium Bact_23 | reverse complement strand
CCCGCAACTTATTTATTAATAGTAAACTTTAATCACTCAACAAATTAAACACACTACTAATCATGGGATTGAACAATTTAGTAAGAGGAAGAGGTTTCAGGAACTTCATGGCAAAACTTTATGGATGGGGAGCTGCTGTCGTAATCCTTGGAGCTCTTTTTAAAATCAACCACTATCCCGGCGCCAACATTATGCTGATTGCCGGACTTGGTACTGAAGCACTCATTTTCTTCTTTTCGGCTTTCGAACCACCGCATGTTGAGCCCGACTGGAGCCTTGTATATCCTGAACTGGCAGGAATGTACCATGGAAGTGGTAAATCGGCTGAAGTAAATAAGAAAACCCCTACCCAGGAACTTGATAATATGCTTGAAAAAGCAAAAATCGGTCCGGAATTGATTCAAAGCCTTGGTAACGGTTTGCGTAACCTTAGCGAGAATGCCAGCAAAATTGCTGATCTGTCAAGTGCAGCCGTTGCCACCAACGACTATTCAAAGCATCTTTCTAATGCTGCAAAATCGGTAAACGATCTCTCTCTTACAGTTGCCAAAGCCAATGAGTCAACCAGCCAGTTTGCAGCTACCTATCAGCAGAGTGCCCAGAATCTCGCCAAAACGGTTGAGAAGTTTGACTTATCCGGAATGGATAACAAAAACTACAGCGAGCAACTGCAGAAAATGGGAAGCAACCTTGCAGCTCTTAATGCAGTATATGAACTTCAGCTGAAGAACTCCAATACGCATCTCGAAGATACAAGCAAACTGCACGCCAGCATTAACCAGTATCTTTCAACCATCAGTGGTTCAAGTGAGGATATGAGCCGTTACAGAACGGAGATGGACAACCTGACCAAGAAAGTTGCCGCTCTGAATAATGTGTATGGCAATATGCTTGCTGCAATGAATGTAAAATAATCATTGCTACTGGTACTAAACTGATTTTTAACAATACAAGATAAAATTTTAATATGGCTGGTTACAAGGAAACACCGCGACAAAAAATGATCGCGATGATGTACCTGGTGTTGACTGCTCTGCTTGCTCTTAATGTGTCGGTTGAGATTATTCAGGCTTTCGTATCTGTGAATAACAGTATGGAGACTACCAACGAAAATCTGAAAGGTAAGGTTGACGAGACATACAGCAGGTTTGAGCAGCAGTATCTCATGAATGAATCAAAAGTTGGTCCTTTCTGGGATAAGGCTAAGGAGGTGAGGAATCTGTCGGAAGAACTGATCGCATACATCGAGGATATTAAATGGAATATCATATCGAAAGAGGACAGAATCACCATTGAAGAAGCCAAAACAACTCCACTGTCAGATATTGAGGCCAAGGACAAGTACGATGAGTCAACCCATTACTTTTTCGGCGGATCTCAGGATGGCTCCGGTGGAAAAGCAGGTGAACTGAGGCAGAAAATCGAAACTTACAAGAGCAATGTTCTGAACCTGCTCGATGAGAAACACCGCAATCTGAAACTTGGTATGGATACCGAAGGCCCTTACAAGGATGCCAACGGTAACAAGCAAAACTGGGAACAGCACAACTTCTACCATACCATTCTGGCTGCAAACGTTACTTTCCTCAATAAACTGATTGCCGATGTGCGCAATGTTGAGATTGAGGTTGGTACACTTCTGTATGGCGCCATTTCGGCTGAAGACTATAAATTCGATATGGTTCAGCCAAGGGTAATTCCCAATTCAAAACTGGTTTTCCAGGGCGATACCTACGAAGCGGAGATTATGGTTGCTGCACTTGACTCGAAACAGAATCCTGAGGTTACCATTGGTGGCCGCGTTATCCCTGCTTCAGGCGGTGTTGCAAAATATACTGTAACTGCCGGAGCAACCGGTTTGCAGTCATACCGCGGAACCATTAAGGTTGCAGGACCCGACGGAGAAATGAAGGAGTATCCTTTTGAAAGCGACTACTTTGTAATGACTCCCTCGCTTACCGTTGCACCTACCAAGATGAACGTTCTTTACGCCAACGTTGACAACCCGATTTCTATTGCCGCATCTGGTATTCCGGAATCACAGATTCAGCCTACCATTAGTTCGGGTACCATCCGCCGCGAAGGTAATTCATGGATAGCCCGCGTTCCTCAGGGACAGAAGGCAACCATCTCGGTTGTACACAACGATGGCAGGACTCAGCGCAAAATGGGATCGGCTGAATTCAGAATCAAGCGCGTTCCCGACCCGAAAGCCTATATCGCCAATACCGATGGAGGCCCGGTTGCTAAAAACCTGCTGCTTGCAGCAAGAGCAATTATCCCCAGAATGCCGGATGATTTTGATTTCGATCTGACTTTTGAAATCAAGTCATTCACTTTTGTCGGAGTTCGTGGAGGCGATACATACGAGCGCCCCGGAACCGGTAATGTTCTGACTCAGGAAATGCAGACCTTTATCTCCAACTGTAAGAGGGGCGAAAGGATCTGGCTGGAAAATATTATTGCAAGCGGCCCCGACGGAAACCGCAGGCTCGGAACCATCAGCCTTATTATACAATAAGATATAGCGCTGAACCGTTCATAATATTTACTTCCGGTTTGCGTATTGCAAATGGCAAACTGCTAAATAATGTTACTTGAACCCGGTTTTACGGTAAAATCCAGCCGGAAAACCGAAAAATAAATGAACAACGGATGAAAAAATTATTTGGATTTTTCGTTTTGGGCCTTGTACTGGCCGGCCTTGCAAAGACTGCTGATGCACAGGTACTCGACAGTCCGCCGAGAGATGGTATTTACGACAAGAGCATTACCATCGAGAAGAAACCCATTACCTATCCATGGGTTCGCGAAGCCGATGTCGTATGGCAGAAAAGGATATGGAGGGTTATAGACCTTCGCGAGAAGATGAATCAGCCCTTCTACTATCCGGAAGTTCCCCACAACGACCTCAGAAGTCTTGTACAGGTAATTCTGGATGCGCTGAAAGAGGGAACCATTACCGCTTACGACGCTTCGAGTACCACCGACGAGTTCCTGGTTCCGCTTACCTATGCGGAAATCATGAACAGGCTTGAACGCACCGACTCTGCTACCATGCAGCGTCCATACCCGCCTTACGACTGGTATGATACCATTATCTCGGTGAAATTTAATCCCGGCGATGTGAAGCGATTCAGGATTAAGGAAGACTGGTTCTTCGACAAACAGCGCTCTGTTATGGAGGTCCGTATCCTTGGCATTTGCCCGGTGCGTGATAACTACGACGAGAAAGGCCTTTTCAGAGCCTATGATCCGTTGTTCTGGATTTACTTCCCTGAAGCAAGACCTGTATTTGCAAAAGCAGAGGTGTTTAACAGAAACAACAGCTCAGCCAGGAAAACATACGACGATATTTTCTGGAAGCGTATGTTTACCAGCTACATCTACAAGGAAGATAATGTTTACGACAGGCGAATTTCCGACTATGCAACCGGCATTGATGCGCTTATGGAAGCAGAAAGGGTAAAGTCCGACCTGTTTATGTTCGAACATAATCTGTGGGAATTCTAAATCCCGTTCTTAAGAAGTTGAAAAACGCTCTGTAGTTACTGCAGGGCGTTTTTTAATTTTTGGCCGCTAAAATTGTATCTTTGTCAGGTTGACAGCAAAGGTCGGATCATGGTAAAACATATTCTGGATACCCCCATCGAGTATCTGAAGGGCGTTGGCCCCGCCAGGGCTGAGATGCTGCGCAAGGAGGCAGATATCCGGACATTCGGCGACCTGCTTCATTATTACCCTTTCCGGTATGTTGACCGGAGTAAGTTTTATACGGTAAGCGAAATAAATTCCGATTCGGCCTGGCTACAGCTGAAAGGGAAGATTACCGGAATGCAGACCATAGGCACGGGAAGAACTGCCCGTTTGGTAATGACCTTCCGCGACCATACCGGTGAAACGGAGCTGGTATTCTTTCAGGGGCTGAAGTGGATAAAGGAGAAGGTCTTCGTTGGCAAGGAGTATATCATCTTCGGGAAACCTAACTATTTCATGGGCAGATACAACTTTACCCATCCCGATATTGAGCCGGCTGATGAGGAAGCACAGTTGCAGAATGAACCGCTTCAGCCTTATTATTCCACATCCGAGAAGCTGAAAAGCCGGGGATTTACTCCGAAGAATTTTGTCCGCATCATGCGGACGCTGATATCTCAGGTTCAGCGTGATATTCCGGAGATTCTGAGTCCCAGGGTGCTGAAAGAGGCTCAACTGATGCTCAGGGCGAACGCGCTGACCAATATCCACTTTCCGGCCGATATCCATTCGCTTGGCAAAGCAAGGGAGCGGATAAAGTTTGATGAACTTTTCTTCATTCAGTTGCAGCTCCTGAGGCTGAAATATTTGCGAATGGAGAAGGTGAAAAGCCGTAAATTCTCAAAAATCGGCGATTACTTCAACTCTTTTTATCACAACAATCTGCCTTTCGAGCTGACCAATGCGCAGAAGAAGGTAATCAGGGAGATCAGGGCTGATGTAGGAAGCGGCAAACAGATGAACCGGCTGCTTCAGGGTGATGTGGGTAGCGGAAAGACGCTGGTTGCGCTGATGTCGATGCTGATGGCGCTGGACAATGACAGCCAGGCCTGCCTGATGGCTCCGACTGAAATACTGGCACAGCAGCACTACAAAACCATCAGCCGTATGCTGCACGGTATGCCGGTGGAAGTTGCCCTGCTTACCGGCTCAACCAAAAAATCGGAGCGGAATGAACTGCATGCCCGACTTCAGGACGGCCGGCTTCAGATACTGATCGGGACCCATGCACTGATTGAGGATCAGGTGCAGTTTCATAACCTTGGCCTCGTGGTGATTGACGAACAGCACCGTTTTGGCGTGGCGCAGCGCGCCAGACTGTGGGAAAAGAGCGAGATTCCGCCGCACATTCTGGTAATGACGGCAACCCCCATCCCCAGAACACTGGCGATGACCCTCTACGGCGATCTTGAAGTTTCGGTAATTGATGAACTGCCACCGGGCCGGAAGCCGGTTAAGACCTATCATTATTACGAGAAGGAACGGCTCAGGGTATTTTGGTTCCTGAAAGAGCAGATTGCCCGGGGGAGGCAGGTTTATGTGGTATTTCCCATAATCAACGAATCGGATAAGCTTGAATTACAGGATCTGATGGATGGTTTTGACACCATTTCGAGATATTTTCCGCTCCCCGATTATCATATCAGCATTGTTCACGGGCAGTTGAAGCCGGCCGAAAAGGAGAGCGAGATGAAGCGCTTTCTCGAGAAGAAAACCCAGATAATGGTGGCTACCACAGTTATTGAAGTTGGGGTGGACGTGCCAAATGCAACGGTCATGGTTATCGAGAATGCCGAACGCTTTGGCCTTTCGCAGTTGCATCAGTTGCGCGGAAGGGTAGGACGGGGCGCCGATCAGTCGCACTGCATTCTGATGAGCAGCTACAAACTGACCACCGACGGGAAAAAGAGGCTCGAAACCATGGTGCGCACCACCGATGGCTTTGAAATTGCCGAGGTTGACCTTCATCTGCGTGGCCCGGGCGATTTGCAGGGAACGCAGCAGAGCGGACTTGTGGGGCTGAAACTGGCGAGCCTGGTAAAGGACGAAAAACTGCTGAAAGTGGCCCGCGAAATGGCATACCGGGTGCTCGACGAGGACCCGCAACTCGAAAACCCTGAAAATCAGCCTATGGTGAGATATCTGCAAAGCAGCGAATTCGACTGGGGAAAAATCAGCTGATCGGGTCGCTTTCAGAACCTGCAGACCGGTTCATGAAATAACCGTAGAAAATTCATCACCATAACAGCGGCATCTCTGATTTTTATTTATCCTCATGCAAGAGAATTGTGTTGGAATTCACCGGCAGTGTTATTCCTGAATTATCCTTAAATTTGCGGTTCAAAAAAATATACCTGATGAAGATTTCATACAATTGGCTCAGAGATTACCTGGAAACATCGCTCAGCATTGAGGAATTGTCGCATCTGCTTACCGATATCGGACTTGAGGTGGAGGCTGTGGAAACCTTTGAATCACTCCGTGGCGGCCTTAAAGGGGTGGTTACCGGCGAAGTGGTTACCTGCGAACGGCATCCGAATGCCGATAAACTCAGTGTTACCACCGTTAATGTTGGCGGCCCTGAATTGCTGAATATTGTTTGCGGAGCTCCCAATGTGGCAGCGGGTCAGAAAGTGGTTGTGGCCACGGTAGGCACGGTTATCCATAAGGGAGATGAGTCGTTTGAGATAAAGAAGGCAAAAATCCGCGGCGAGTTATCCGAGGGGATGATTTGTGCCGAAGATGAACTGGGGCTTGGCGATTCGCATGAAGGCATCATGGTGCTCCCTGACGAGGTAAAACCCGGCACTCCGGCTGCCGAATATTTCGGAGTTACCACCGATGTGGTTTTTGAAATCGGCCTGACGCCAAATCGTGCCGATGCGGCTTCGCATTTGGGAACTGCCCGCGATCTCGCAGCCGCACTTACCGCCCGCTATCCTGAGCATAAGCCCGTTACGGTGAAAAGGCCAGATGTGAGCGGTTTTAAGGTTGATAACGAAAAACTGCCAATCAGGGTGGTGGTTGAAGACACCAAAGCGTGCCCGCGATACTCCGGGCTTACCATTTCGGGCATAACCGTGGCGCCTTCGCCCGACTGGCTGGTTAACCGGCTGAAGGCAATCGGGGTAAGGCCCATCAACAATGTGGTGGACATTACCAATTATGTTCTGTTTGAATATGGCCAGCCCCTGCATGCCTTTGATGCATCGCAGGTTACGGGTAATACCGTGGTGGTGAAAAAATTGCCGGAAGGAACGCCGTTTGTTACCCTTGATGAAGTGGAGCGGAAACTTGGTGCCGACGATCTGATGATCTGCAACACGAAGGAGCCTATGTGTATAGGAGGAGTATTCGGCGGAAGCAAATCGGGGGTGTCGGACACCACAACCGCCATTTTCCTGGAAAGCGCTTGCTTTAATCCGGTTTCTGTCAGAAAGACTTCGAAGCTGCATACCCTCAAAACCGATGCCTCTTTCAGATTTGAGAGGGGTTCCGATCCTGAAATCACGGTTACTGCCCTGAAACGGGCTGCCATGATGATTAAGGAGATATGCGGCGGCGAAATAACCTCCGGAATTCAGGATGTTTATCCGGAACCGGTAAAACACAGGAGAATCAGCCTTTCGTATGATTATGTGAACCGTTTCGTGGGGCAGGCGATTCCCGCAGATGATATTAAAGTGATTCTGAAATCCCTCGACATAAGGATAGTGGAAGAAACCGCCGGCGGTCTTGAACTGGATGTGCCTCCATTCAAGGTAGATGTTACCGGAGTTGCCGATGTGATTGAGGAGATCCTGAGGATTTACGGCTACAACCGCATTGATGCCGGATCGAAGCTGAATTCAAGTTTGTCGTACCATCAGCGACCCGACAGGGAAAAGCTGAAAAATCTGGTATCGGACTACCTGAGCAGCAACGGTTTTAATGAGATCATGACCAATTCGCTGAGCAGTTCGTTGTATTACGAAGGCGGGCAGTGGTTCGATCCGGAAAAGTGCGTCAGAATTCTTAATCCGCTTTCGCGCGATCTGGAAGTGATGCGCCAGACACTGATTTTCTCGGGGCTCGAATCGCTGGCATACAACCTCAACCGCAAGCAGCACAACCTGAAGTTCTATGAATTTGGTACCGTTTATGAGAAAACGGGAGCCAATGTCAAGGGAAAAGTGGATAAAAGCTATCGTGAACAGCAAATTCTGGCCCTGTTCATTACCGGGCAGGCATCACCCGAAAGCTGGTACAACAGAGATGAGAAGGTTGATTTCTATCAGCTTCACTCGTATGTGGCATCCGTGGTATCCAAAGCCGGCATCGACCTGCATAAATTGCAAAAAAGCGAAAATCTGCCCGCCTTCTTTGCTTCGGGCGATATCTATACCCGGGATGGAAAAGCGGTTTATTGCATCGGCAGGCTTCATGACAAATTGCTGAAACAGATGGACATCAGCCAGCCGGTTTATTATGCAGGCATTCACTGGGATAATCTGCTGCAACTGGTTAAGGATCATACCGTAACCTACCGCGATGTGCCGAAATTCCCCGAAGTACGGCGCGACCTGGCTCTGGTGCTCGATAAATCGGTAAAGTATGCCGATCTGGAGGCCATTGCTTTCAAAACCGGAATGCAACTGCTGAAAAAGGTAAATCTTTTCGACTTTTATGAAGGCGATAAGATCGAAGCCGGAAAGAAATCGTATGCCATCAGCTTTATCCTTCAGGACGAGAATAAAACCCTGACCGATAAGGAAATCGATAAATTCATGGAAAAACTCGCCAATGCACTGGAATCGGAGACCGGAGCCAGGGTAAGGCGTTGATTCTGTGAACGATTCTGTATAATACACTCGTCAGCCCGCCCATCCGGCGGGCTGATTTCGTATCGGGGCAGTCAGAAAATATTTTCATATAAGGCAATAACGATAGGAAAAATACAACAGACCAATTGAGCGGAGCGATAATTGTTCTGAATATTTTATCTGCCGGCATTAACGATTATAAATACAATTCGTGCAAAATTGTTTTTGCCGTGAATGTGTTGTCCGGGTAAATGTTTATTCAGCATATGAACCCTTTGCCGGCCGGCTAGCCGGGAAGTCTGTCCGTATGGCAGCTTATTTGAAAAATTGTGCAACAGGATAAAAAAATGGCGGTATTGTGTCTCATAAATCGCGGCTTTTATTTGGAATTTCATTAAAACGGTAGTAATTTTGAATTTGGATCACAAATCAATTATTTACCAAAAACCAGTTTTATGAAAAAAAATTACTTACTCATTGGAATTCTGTTC
>LUZO01000297.1 GCA_001603685.1 Bacteroidales bacterium Bact_23 | reverse complement strand
CTTATATATTAAAAACGAGCCCACCTTCCGCCTCTTAAACGGATGAACCCAGAATTCTTGCCTCCCCCCTCCCTTCTTTTTCCCCGGAATATTCTATCTTTGTAATGCATTTCTAAACCAAATTTCATCCTATTGAAGACAGCAGATCAGATCAGGCAGATTGCACTGCGCACCATTAACGAAGAGGCAGCGGCCATCAGCCAGCTTGGCTCCTACCTTACCGACGATTTTACCCGGAGCGTTGAGCTGATTCTCTCTTCCGAGGGAAGGGTAATAGTTACAGGCATCGGTAAAAGCGCCAATATCGGAGCCAAACTCGTAAGTACGCTGAACAGTACCGGTACTCCGGCCAGTTTTATGCATGCCGCCGATGCCATTCACGGCGACCTGGGGATGATCAGACCGGGAGATGTCATCATCTGCCTTTCGAAAAGCGGGGATACCCCTGAGATTAAAGTTTTGATTCCGTTACTAAAGCTTCTGGAAAACAAACTGATTGGCATTGTTGGAAACACCGAATCCTTTCTGGCGAAAAACGCAGATTTTGTCATCAACGCAACGGTTGACCACGAAGCTTGTCCGAACAACCTGGCTCCTACTGCAAGCACCACGGCTCAATTGGTGATGTGCGATGCCCTTGCTGTAGCTTTACTCGAGTGCAGAGGCTTCACCCGCAGCGATTTCGCAAAATACCATCCCGGTGGTGCATTGGGCAAAAGGCTTTATCTGAGGGTTTCCGATCTGTATAAACTCAATGAAAAGCCTGAGGTTCAGATTGATGACGATATGCGAACGGTACTCCTTGAGATCTCTTCGAAACGACTGGGTGCCACCGCCGTGCTGGATGGAACAAAACTTGCCGGAATCATCACCGATGGAGATATCCGCAGAATGCTGCACCGCGAAACACCGGTCGAGAATCTGAAAGCCGCCGACATCATGACCCGCGAACCCAGAACCATCGATGCCGAAATCCTCGTGGCTGATGCGCTGGACATCATGCGAAAGCACAACATCACGCAGATGCTGGTGCTGGAAAACGGCGAGTATGCCGGCGTTATCCACCTGCACGACATCCTGAAAGAAGGAATCATCTGAATCATTTCTCAAAAACCAAACAGCGTTTTTATGGGGACAAAACTTGATGCTTTCAACAGCTACCGCGAAAAAATGAATGAACGGCTGCTTAATGCTGAAAACAATAAAGTAATCAAACGCATCTTTAATGTTGATACCAATGCTTATATGGAAGGTGAACTTCCGGTAAAGACCAAGGAGATGCTTGGCCTGGCAGCTTCAATGGTGCTACGTTGCGACGATTGTATCCGCTATCATCTGATTAAGTGCCATGAAAATGGCGTTACCGAAGGCGAATTGATGGAGCTGTTTGGGATAGCTAACCTGGTAGGAGGCTCTATTGTTATTCCGCATACGCGACGGGCCATCGAATTCTGGGATGAGCTGAACAGCTAAGATTCTGTTTTCGCTCAAAGCCTGATGTTTCCGAAACAAAAGATTACTACCGGGCTTTAGCCTTCAAACCGAAACTCCATAACCCTGCAATTACTGGCCGGAAATTTCATAATTTTGGCACCTCAACAAATTTCGCCCAATGATCCTGAGAACTGAAAACCTGGTTAAGAAATACCGCAACCGTACAGTGGTGAACAATGTTTCCGTTCAGGTTGAGCAGGGCGAAATTGTAGGACTGCTGGGACCGAACGGCGCCGGTAAAACCACTTCGTTTTACATGATTGTCGGGTTGATAAAGCCCTTTGCGGGGAAGGTATTTCTCGAAGACACCGAAATCACCGAACTGCCGATGTATAAACGAGCGCAACTGGGAATCGGATATCTGGCTCAGGAGGCTTCGGTTTTCCGACATCTGAGTGTTGAAGACAACATTGCAGCGGTGCTTGAATTTACCAAACTGACCAAATCAGAGCAGAAAGAGCGGCTTGAAACCCTGATCTCGGAATTCGGATTAAATCATGTAAGAAAAAGTAAAGGGATTCAACTCTCAGGCGGAGAGCGGCGCCGCACCGAAATAGCCCGCGCCCTTGCCGTTGACCCCAAATTCATACTGCTCGATGAACCTTTTGCAGGGGTAGATCCCATCGCGGTGGAAGACATTCAGCTCATCGTTTCAAAACTGAAAGAAAAAAACATCGGCATCCTGATTACCGACCACAATGTACACGAAACCCTTTCCATTACCGACCGCGCTTACCTTCTGTTTGAGGGTTCGGTACTGAAGTCGGGCTCTGCCGAGGAGCTTGCATCCGACGAACAGGTAAGAAAAGTGTATCTGGGAAAGAATTTTGAGCTGAGAAAATAATCCTGCAATTATCGGAAACAGAGTCACATTTAAATCTGTTCCTCCCCCCTGATTTTATCGATAAGTTCTGCAATCTCTCTCGATTTTCCGATTTTTCCGGAACTCTTCATAAACAGGCACACCTCTGCAAGTCGTTCAATGTCAACCATCTCCGACTGGCCTGAATCAATTACCGACTGGTAATAGTCATACGCCTCTTCGCATCCCATCTCCAGTGCATAATTCACCAGGGTGCGGGTAATATCATCCGCAGGGGTATTGAAAATAATGGATTCGATCTGGCTTACCAGTTCATGATTTACCCTGGTACTGGTATTATTTAATACTATGATCGTATTTCTGTGCGCCGGATAGCGGTGAAAGTTGGTTCTGAAACCTTCCCACACTCCATTATGATAAACCACATTCTCATCATTATAACTCCGCAGCCTAAAACCATATCCGTAAGGAACCTCCTTGCCGCCCGGACAATAAACCGGTGAAAATGCCTTTTTCAGCAATTCCTGACTGATAGGCGAATCGGTGTAGAGCGCCTGATCCCATAAGAAAAGGTCTTCAATGGTCGTGCAAACCCCTTTATCGCCGACAGGTCCGTTGCTTTTCGTTTCGCTTATCCGTGCATAGCCAGTACGCAATGATTTATACCCGTCGAGATGCTTTTTTATAATCGAGGTATCAACTGAGCTGTAAACATAGGTATTGTTCATTCCTAATGGAATAAACACCCTTCGCTGCAGAAAGTCATTCAGGCTCATGCCGGTAATCCGCTCTACAATGGTAGCAAGCACCACATATCCGGTATTGGAATAATCATACTTCAGTCCGGGTTTAAAGAAAGCGGGAATCTTGTAACGCTTTAAAAGATATATAATATCCTCATTATCAGGTGCATAATTTTTACCCCAATATTTATCAATCAGGTAAAAGTATTTGGGAAGTCCGCTGGTATGATGCAGCAAATGACTGATTTTCACATCCTTGTACGGAAGCTCAGGGATGTATTTAACCACTTTATCATCAATATCCAGGCGGTTATCTTCCTGCAACAGCATAATTGCGGCAGCGGTAAACTGCTTGCTGACGGATGCTAACTGATAAACTGAAGCGGGAGTAACTGCCCCTTTTTTTAGTGGATCGGCATAACCAACCGAACGTTCAAAAACCTTGTATCCGTTAAGGGCAACAAGTACATTGCCATGAAACTGCCTGGACGTTTCAAATACATCAAGTAGCGAATCGAGCCGTTCTAACTTATCGGCCGATAAGATTTTATTAAGTTCAAGCTCCTCATACCCGGTTAAGATTTCCGATTCTTCAAAGCCGGTACCGGAAGTCAGATAGCCATTTCCGGCAAAGAAAAGGGTAAGTAAAAGCGTAAGAATCAGCCGCGACAATTGTCTCATTTGTATCAGGCAAACTGGTCGTTAATGACAAAGGTTGGTTAGCAAAAGTAATTTAATTTTTTTAAAAACAAATTATTTATCCACAATTTTTGCACCCGCAATCAACGAAATTGCGACATACATCACAATAATCAGCGGCACCCCGCCAATTCCGAAAACGAGCAGCAAAACAAGGCTGAGCAGCAAAAACAGATACCTTATCCGGTTCTTGCCAAAACCAAATCCGCCGCTGAACTTCAGCGAGAACATGGGTATGTCGGATACCAGCATCCAACAGCCTAACGGTATCAGCAACAATTGAAACCATAGCGATGATGCGATTGATGAAATGATACTCTCACTGTAAAGCGGGCCATGAGCCGAAATAAGCGACAGGGAAATGATAAAAATGGCGTTTGCCGGTGTGGGTAGCCCACGGAACGACTCCACCTGCCTTTCATCAAGGTTGAAAAACGCAAGGCGGTAGGCCGAAAAGGCAGCAATCAGCAAGGCTGCATAAGGAAGCCACTGTCCGGCTGTTCCGGTTGCTTCCAGCATACTGTTTTTGCTCATCGCATCGAACAGAAACAGCGATGGCACCAATCCGAAAGAGATGACATCGGCAAGCGAGTCGAGTTCACGGCCAATCAGTGACTTAACATGGAGAAGACGGGCCAGAAAACCATCAAAAAAATCGAACACCAACGACAGGCATACCAGAAAGGCAGCTGTTAACGCCTGGCCCGAAAGCACCATAATTACTGCCGCCGAGCCGCTCATCAGGTTGAGCAGCGTAAGGGAATTTGGCAGTTGCGACAGAACAGAACTTTTAATTTTCAAACGACTTCTTTTTTTTTCAAATTTATGATAGCAAACCCGTTTTAACTCCGGCCAGGGCATGATTATATCAACCATCGGTTGTTTATAACCCGTAAACTGAAAGGGGTTCAGTTAAACAAAGTTACACACCTGCATTTAAAAACTGACACAAACAGAGAATTATTTGAAAATTATTAACTTTTTTTCAACTTTTCTGTTATAGCCTTAGTAAAGACAAATCAGCAAAA
>LUZO01000296.1 GCA_001603685.1 Bacteroidales bacterium Bact_23 | reverse complement strand
CCTGTCTCGTGGGCTCGGAGATGTGTATAAGAGACAGTATTCCAACCTAATTCTTTGAGGATTTTATAGTTTTTTCTATCCCTTTTAGCTGTTTCTTTGATTTTCTGTTGCCACCATTCAGTCCTTGTTTTCGGAATAACAAAATATTTACAGTTTTGATGACCATGCCAGAAACAACCATTAACAAAAAGGACAGTTTTATATTTAGGAAAGACTAAATCCGGTTTACCGGGCAATTTTTTATCGTGCAGTCTGTAACGAAAGCCTCTGGCATGCAGAAATTTTCTTACAAGCATCTCGGGCTTTGTATCAGTAGCCCTGATTCTGCTCATATTGTAGCTTCTTGTAGCTTTGTCGTGTACATCAGCCATAAATCAGGATATTACAAAATTTCCGCTAAGTAATTTCTGAAAACTTAATTTCCGCGTAAAATTCTGCTTTATACACCCCGGTATTGCTTTTCACTCTTCCAATCAATTTTTCTGTACACCATTTTACCCTGCTCAAAAAACAAAATTTCAACTGCAAATATAATCATTCCTGTATAAATTCAAGTAACGCATAAAGGTTACAGAATGAGTACCTGATTTTGTCCACCCCCCCTCCCAAAAAATCCCCTCCCACCATTAAATATCCGCACGGTATCGTTACTTTTGTGATTGGATAGCGGTGTTTTTAAAAAGCTAAGGGTTAAGACGATGGAAAACAGACAAAGTGACGAGTATTTTATGCGCGAGGCGCTGAGGGAGGCGCAGAAAGCCGAAGCCAGGGATGAGGTGCCGGTTGGTGCGGTGATTGTAAGCGGCGGGAAGATTATTGCCCGCGGCCACAACCTTACCGAAACCCTGAACGATGCCACCGCCCATGCCGAGATGCAGGCATTCACTTCGGCGGCAAATCATATCGGTGGCAAGTATCTGAACGACTGCACCCTGTATGTTACCCTGGAGCCCTGCCCCATGTGCGCCGCCGCCTCCATGTGGGTACAGCTTGGCGAAATCGTGTACGGCGCTTCCGACCCCAAACGGGGCTACTCCACCGTCAGCCACAGGTTGCTGCACCCGAAAACCACCGTCAGGGGCAATGTGCTGGCCGATGAGTGCGGTGCGCTGGTCAGCGGATTTTTCCGGAAGAAACGATAAAAAAACCGGGCGCGGAGGCGTACAAAACCTTCCGGGCCCGGTTAGGTATATTGACTGACTCATCTAATAACAGCCGTTGGCAGGAATCAGACCTCTGCAAATATTTCCGCCAGCTTTTCCTGAAGCTCCTTGCCTCTCAGATTTCTTCCAATGATTACGCCGTCCCTGTCGAGCAGCACATTTGAAGGGATGGCGCTTATGCCATACTGTTTGGCGGCTGCGTTCTGCCAGAACTGAAGGTCGGAAACATGGGTCCAGGTAAGATGATCGTCGGCAATGGCCTTGAGCCACGCCTCTTTCTCACGGTCGAGTGAAACGCCGAGCACATCAAAGCCCTTGTCGTGGTACTTGTTGTAGGCGTCAACCACATTCGGGTTTTCGGCTCTGCACGGTCCGCACCAGGCAGCCCAGAAATCAACCAGCAACACCTTTCCGCGGAACTGGCTGAGCGATACCGGCTCGCCTTCGGGGTTGTTCATGGTAAATTCGGGAGCGGTTTTGCCGATGGCGACATTCTGCAGAATTTCAATCCGATCGGCAAGCATTTTAGAAAAGGGCGACTCCTTTACGGCGGGATCAAACGAAGCCATAACTTCCTCCATTTCAGAGAGTTCCATATCATAAGCCTGACGCATGGCAACATAGGGCGCAACAAACGACTTGCTGTTTGCACGGATGTATTCCCTGATTTCGGCCATCTGATCCTTCTGCATATTATCCAGCTTCTCCTCAAGCAGTGTCATGGTCACAGTATCTCCGGCACTGTTTGCTTCGGTGAATTTGGAATAGACTTCCATCAGTGCCGAACGGTGGCCGTCAATGAGCTTCAGATAGTTACGGAATTCCTGGTCGGAAGCGGAGCCGCTGACACGGGGATTTTTAAGGCTGTCAACATGGAAGTTGATCGTAATTTTACCGGCTTCATTGAAAAACGGAATATAAAGCTGGTCATTCAGCGCGATATAGTATAAATCGGGCATCTGAATCTCACCTTTAAATGCGAAATTTCCGTTTTCAACCTTCGCGGTATCAAGGATTTCGAACTTTCCGTCCTTGCTTTTCTGAAGATAGACCTCTGCGGGAGCTTCTCCCTCAATATGTCCTTTAATCACAAACTCGTTTTTGTTGCTGCATGCGAAGAGTATCATCGCCGCAATGGCTGTAAGTAAAAAGGTTTTTGTTTTCATCGCTGATGGTTGTTTTAGGGCTTCAAAAGTAGAAATTTTCACAAAACGGTGATGAATAAATGTTTCAGCAACCGGTCAAACAGCCGGATTGCTGGATTTCAGGCGCCAATTCCCGACATCATGCTGAGGATAATGATTCCCAGCACCAGAGAGGTGAGGAATACATAAAGGCGGTCGCCCTCGCGGGCAAAAGCGTAGATTGAAAAAACCACCCTGGCTATGGGTGTGGCGATCAGCAGTAGTACTCCCGCCTGAATCAGTGCCCGTCCGCGGAATTCAAGAATACCCCTGAAAATTTCAGGCAGGCTGTGGAACGGCAGCAGCATCCCATGAAAGGTTTTGTAGTCGGGCTGCTCACCGCCGTGATTGATCAGATAGATGATGCCGCCGATAAACACGATGATTGATGACATGATAACGCCCAACCGAAGCAAATCGCCCATAATCAGCTCCACATCCTTATCCTTAATTATCCGTCTCATATCAAAAAGGTTAAATTCTATGGGTTAATCCGTTGTATATCATTTCGATGGCCAGAATAGCTATAACCACGGCAAATACAATCCGCAGCTTCTCCGTTTTCGATCTCGAGAGCAGTTTTGAACCGAGAAATGCGCCACCCAGCACTCCCAGGGTTACCGGAAAGCTAAGGCCCGGATCGATGTATCCCCTCTGGAAATAGACCACAGCACTGGTGGCCGCCGTTACGCCTATCATAAAATTGCTGGTGGTGGTGGATACCTTGAACGGCACTTTCATAAAATTGTCCATGGCCAGCACCTTCAGCGCGCCGGAGCCAATCCCCAGCAATCCTGACAAAATGCCGGCTATCCACATCATCACAAATCCGCCGGCAACATTCCGGACCTTGTAATCCACGCGGTTTCCCCTGGCATCCGGATAACTGCCGTTTAGTTTGAGCGCTTCCGCCCATTTCTGCCTCTTCCCGCTTTCCGCGCGGGGTTGCACGGCCACTTTCTGAGGCATAAACGAGATTACCGCCGAAAACATCAGTATGCCTCCGAAAACTACCGCGATAAGATGCGTTGGTGCGATTACCGCTACCAGCGCGCCAACCACCGCTCCGGTGGTGGTGGCAATTTCGAGGAACATCCCCAGGCGGATGTTGGTAATTCCCTCCTTTACATAAGCCACCGCCGCACCCGACGAGGTGGCAATCACCGCCACAATGGATGTTCCGATGGCATACCGGATATCAATACCGAACATCAGCGAGAGCATGGGAATGATGACGATTCCCCCGCCCAGGCCGGTCATCGAACCAAGAAAACCCGCTAGCAGCGATCCAGCAAGGATAATCAGCGTAAATACTAAAATTGTCATATAATAGCTTCTAACAAATTCACGCAAAAAAAGTTACAAAAAGGGTAAAGAATAACGAGCCGGAGGCCTTTTGAAAACCGGATTGAACAATAGGCCCCCGCCCTCAGTTATAGAAGCAGGAAATCCGGAAGGAGAATCAAAAAACTTCATTGATGAACCTGTTTTCAGGATATCCGGCGGCCTTACCGGAGCGGGATTTATGGTTGTTGTGCAGGGTTAAATCCTGACTGACAGTCAGAAAAGTGTCGGATTTTTCAAAAATTTTTCGTATCTTTGAATTGAATGAAACCAGAAAACTGCAGATTATGAAAAAACTCTTTACCCTGTTGATTGCGGGCCTGATCGGAACGGGTTTCGCCTATGGCCAGTGTACGCCGGATCCGCAGTACAAGCTGCCCGGCATCTATCCCGACAGCGCCACCGGTATGCCTCCGGCCTTTGCCACCTATGAATACAGCATGGTTTTCACCGCAGTTATTCCGTACGATACCATTCTGCCGCCACTTCCGAACAAAATAAAAATCGACTCCATCGGAGTTCTTGAAGTGCTGGGCCTTCCCGAAGGTTTCACCGCCCAGCCGAATACCGTTTCGGGATTCTGGCACGGAGGCACATCCGGGTGTATGCTGATATCCGGCACGGCTACCGAAGATCAGGTCGGAACCTATCCGCTGCAATTCAAACTGGCGGGATATGCCGGCGGCTTTGGAATACCCATTCCCTATACAATTGAATTTTACAGCCTTACGGTGTACAGTGCCGAGGCCTACGGCATAGACGATAAATCCCGGAACCCGCTGGGTTTGTCGGCACAGCCAAATCCGTTCGCGGAAAATACTACCCTGGTCTTCAGGCCGGCCGGCAACGGATTTTATGATATTGCCGTTTACGATCTGATGGGCCGTTTGCTGAGCCGAGATCAGGTGGTTGTCACAGCCGGCGGCACCATCTACCATCCGCTGACCGGAAATCTGCAGCCGGGAACCTACCTTTGCGTGGTGCGAAACCGCGAAACCCGTCAGGCATCAACCCTCAGGCTGGTGAAGAACTGAAATTCAGCCATCTGATCACCTCATGTCGGCAAAAATAAGCGCAATTCTGGCCGGAATGCTTCTTCTGATTCCGGTGTTGCTGCCGGCCCAGACGGCAACGGTATCGGGTGTTGTTACCGATGCCGCCACCGGCGGTCCGCTTACGGGGGTGAACATCATTACCGAAAATCTGCACGGAGCCGCCACCGATGCCAAGGGCTTTTATGCCATTTCCCTGAATCCAGGTAAGAACACCCTGAAATTCAAATTTATTGGTTACCATACCCTGGAAAAGACCTTTACCCTCGCAGCGGGCGATCAGCTGAAACTCGATGTTCAGCTCAGCGAAGAGACCAGCCTGCTGGATGAGGTGGTGGTCAGTGCCTCGAGGTATGAGCAGAAAGTCTCCGATGTGGTGGTATCCATGCAGGTGCTGGGTGCGCAGCAGATTGAAAATACGCATACCGTACTGATTGAAACCGCCTTGCAGCAGGTGCCGGGCGTAATGCTGCTCGACGATCAGGTGAGCATCCGCGGCGGCAACGGCTACAGCTACGGCGTGGGCTCGAGGGTGCTGCTGCTGCTCGACGACCTGCCCATGCTTACGGGCGGAGGCAGCGAAGCAAAATGGGATTTTGTTCCGCTCGAAAATCTGAGTCAGATTGAGGTGCTGAAGGGCGCTTCATCGGCTTTGTATGGCTCCTCGGCGCTTAACGGGGTGATCAATATCCGTACCGCATACCCCACTTCAAAACCGGAAACCGGTGTCACCCTCTACAGCGGGCTTTACGGAAATCCCAAACGCAGGGAGATCGCCTGGTGGGACAAGCAGCCCTGGTACGGCGGCGCACGCATCTCACACAGCCGCAGGGTTGGAAACCTTGATCTGGTGGGCGGCGCCACTTTTCACGACGACAAGGGCTACCGTGAAAATGAAAAAGAGCGGTTCGTTCGTATGAATCTGAATACCCGCTACCGGTTTGCAAAGGTAAAGGGCCTGTCGGCGGGCATTAACGCCAACGCCATGTTCAACGAGGGAGGCAATTTCCTGCTCTGGCTCAACGGCGATACCGGCGTTTACAAGGCCTCTCCCGCTTTCGACCAGCATTTTAAAAACACCCGCTCCAATTTCGATCCCCACATCACCTGGCACCGCAACGATAACAGCCGCCACTCGCTGAAAGGGAGATACTACCGGGTTACCTACGACAGCGATTCGCTCAACAATTACGATTACACCACTTTCGGCGAGTATCAGTATCTGAAGAAGTGGGACGGCGGGCTGGTGCTGACCACCGGCGCGAGCATTACCGGCGTGGAGACCGTTTCGAACCTGTTCGGATCGTCGAAACACAGGGCCTCAAACCAGTCGGTGTATGCTCAGGCTGAGAAGCAGCACCAGAAATGGCGCTTTTCGCTTGGCGGCCGCTACGAATGGCATCACATCAACGGGGAACGGCAGGCATCCAGGCCACTGATCAGGGCGGGAATCAACTGGCAGCCCGCAAAGTTTACCTTTCTGAGGGCCAGCTTCGGGCAGGGTTTCCGCTATCCGGCAATCGCGGAGAAATATGCCGCAACTCAGGTGGGCGTGCTGAGGATTTTCCCCAACGATACCCTGAAACCGGAATATGGCTGGAATGCCGAAGTGGGCGCCAAGCAGGGTTTTGCCATCGGATCCGTTCAGGGATATGCCGACGCCGCCCTGTTCTGGACCGAATACAGGGATATGATTGAATTTACCTTCGGTCAGCATTACCCGCCCGAAATTACCAATCCCACCCTTATCGACTTCTTTAACTATACCGGCTTCAAAGCCTACAACATCACCAACGCCAGGATATCGGGCCTCGAAATTAACCTCGCCGGCAGAGGGAAGGCCGGAAAAGCCGAAATTATCTTCAGCACCGGTTATACCTATACCAATCCGGTGGATATGGATTTCGACAAACATGAGAATACCGCCTCCACGGATAAAAACATCCTGAAGTACCGGTTTTACCACAATTTCAAGGCAACCGTGGATGCAAAATATCAACAGTTCTCCACCGGCTTCAACCTCGATTATCACAGCCTGATCATCAACATCGACCAGGCCTTTGAAGATTCGCTGAGGATTAACGGTGTGGGGCTGCCCATATTTATTCTTCCCGGCCTCTACGAATACCGTCAAAAGCATAATTCCGGGGATGTGCTGCTGAACTGGCGCTTCGCCTGGCAGCCCGCCGACCGCCTGAAGATTTCATTTATCATCAACAACCTCTTTAACCGTGAGTATATGACGCGACCTGCCGATGTGGGGCCGCCAAGGATTTTTGCGGTGCAGGTGGGGTTGAAGGTGTAACTCTTTTGATTAAATGCCATGTAATGTTTGTTTCAAAGCTGATGCTGAACAAGTTTCTTTCAATAATTCGAACAGACAAGGATAACTTCACCTTACTTAAATGAATGTTTCTTTTTATGCAGAATCCAGAGTATATCAATAACATATAACACTCTAATAC
>LUZO01000295.1 GCA_001603685.1 Bacteroidales bacterium Bact_23 | reverse complement strand
ATTAAGAAAATAGTTTTTACTTTTGCAGTCCCAAAAAAATTAAGGGTGCCGGGCTGATGCCGGTGTGAAAGCGGCAAGCCATACAGCATCCGTGACAGGCGGGAACATTTAACAATAACAGAACTTATGAAAAAAGACATTCATCCCAAGGATTACAGACTGGTGGTTTTCAAAGATATGTCGAACGATTACGCATTTATCACCAAGTCAACCGTTGCAACAAAAGACACCATTGTTTGGGAAGATGGTAAGGAATATCCCCTGGTAAAGCTTGAGATTTCCAATACATCGCATCCTTATTATACCGGTAAGATGAAACTTATTGACACCGCAGGACGCGTTGATAAGTTCAAGACAAAATACCAGAAGCATTACGAAAACAGGAACAAAGCCTGATTTAAGTTTTCAGCATTCTGTTGTTAATAATATTTTTTCAGCCCTTTTTGGTAAAAGGGCTTTTTTCGTTATTTTTGTTGTTGCTTTTTTTGTATTTGCACTCTAACCTGTTGCTTTATGAACTATGTACTATTTGATGAGTCGAGGCGTAACAATCTGCTTCCACTGACATTTATGAGGCCTGTGGCCGATATTAGGTTTGGGATACTTACTATTCGTGAAAAATGGGAGAAGTTTCTGAATTGCAAAACTTCCACACTCACGGAAGATTATCTCTCAGCCAAGTTTCCGCGGGTAATAGAGAAGGAAAATATAATTATCAACGGCGCTATCTGTCCCAACAAGATTCTGGTGGATGAGATTTTACATCTTGAGGCCGGCCAGGCGCTGGTAAAGGGAGATACCGTCATTGCCATGCATCTCGATGAAGATGATTTTGAGATGTCATCAGGGGCGGCTGCCGAGATTGAAACAGAAGCCGATTTATTGGAAATAAACTATACCTGGGACATCTACTCGAAAAACCCTCTGGCTATAGCCGAAGATTTTCAACTCATTACCAAAGGCCGGAAGTCTGCAAAAATTCCGGCTCATTGTATGGCCATTAAACCGGAAGATATTTTTATTGAAGAAGGTGCAGAAGTTCTGGCAGCATCGCTCAATGCTACCGATGGCCCCATATACATCGGAAAGGATGTGGTGATTATGGAAGGCTCCAACCTTCGCGGGCCGATTGCCCTGTGCGATCATTCCACGGTGAAGATGGGCGCGAAAATCTACGGCGGAACCACCGTTGGCCCCCATTCAAAAGTGGGTGGCGAAGTAAATAACAGCGTCATTTTCGGCTATTCAAACAAAGCGCACGACGGATTCCTCGGCCATTCCGTAATTGCCGAGTGGTGCAATCTGGGCGCCGATACCAATACCTCGAACCTGAAGAATACCTACGATATGGTAAAGCTGTGGAACTATCCCGACGAAACATTCATTGATACCGGGCTCCAGTTCTGCGGACTGATTATGGGTGACCATTCGAAATGCGGCATCAATACCATGTTCAATACCGGTACTGTTGTTGGCGTAAGTGCCAATATCTTCGGATCGGGTTTCCAGCGTAACTTTATCTCCTCATTCAAATGGGGAGGTGTAACCGGATTCTCAACATTCCAGCCCAAAAAGGCAATTGACATTGCAAAGGGAATGTATGCCCGGCGCAACCTCGCGTTTACCGATGTTGAGGCGCAACTGATCGAGGATGTTTACAATCTGACCCATGGTTACCGGAGAATGTAAACTTTTTTAGTCAACCCTTGTTTATCCGGTAGCTTAAATGAGTTGCCGGATTTTTTTTACGATTTCCGCCCGCTTTTTAGCGCCGGCTGATGAAATTCATGCCATTCCGTAAGTTATGCATTGCGGCATGATATTTGACAATTGGCGGTAATCGTAGTTTCCGGACTTTAACTGACATTTTGACTTTACAATTTTCTTATACTGACTGATATGATGAATGACGGTTTCGGGTTAACCGAACTAATTGAGAATGAAACTGAATTTATACCATTGCTTTCTGCAGAGGACGAAGAGCAGATGAATGCGGAAGAGATTCCGGAAAAGCTGCCCATTCTTCCGCTGCGTAATACGGTGCTATTTCCGGGAGTTGTGATCCCCATAACTGTCGGGCGCGATAAATCCATCCGTCTGATCAAGGAATATTACAAAGGCAGCAGGATTATCGGTGCTGTTGCTCAGAAAGATGTAGAAGTTGAAGATCCTTCGTTCAGCGACCTTAACGAGATAGGCACGGTTGCCTACATCATCAAGCTGTTGCAGATGCCCGACGGGAATACCACCGCCATCATACAGGGCAAAAAGCGGTTTCGCATCATTGAAATGATGCAGGAAGAACCATATTTTGAAGCTCGTGTAGAGCAGTATGAGCAGGCAAAGCCACTGGTAAAAGACAAAAAGTTCAATGCGCTGATAGCTTCGGTAAAAGACCTTGCAATCCAGATAATCAATCTGTCGCCAAATATTCCTTCGGATTCGGTATTTGCCATCAGGAACATTGAAAGCCCGGTTTTCCTGGTCAATTTTATCTCATCCAATCTGAATATTTCTCTTGAGGAGAAACAGATGCTGCTCACCATCGATGATCTGGTGGAAAGGGCAAATATGGTGCTTGGGTTGCTCACGCGCGAGCTTCAGATTATTGAACTGAAAAACCAGATACAAAGTAAAGTAAAGATTGATCTGGATAAGCAGCAACGCGATTACCTTCTGAATCAGCAGCTTAAAACCATTCAGGAGGAGTTGGGCGATAGTCCGAATACCCAGGAGATTGCCGGACTGCAAGAGAAAGCGGCAAAAAAGAAATGGCCTGAAAATGTGGCAGAGGTTTTCGGGAAAGAGTTGTCAAAATTGCAGCGGATGAATCCGGCAGCCATGGAATATTCCATGCAGCTTAACTATCTGGAGGTACTTACCGATTTGCCATGGCAGGAGTACACCACTGATAATTTCGATCTCAAGCATGCCCAGAAAGTGCTTGATAAGGATCACTACGGTCTCGAAACCGTGAAAGAACGGATTATTGAATACCTTGCTGTTCTGAAGCTGAAGGGCGATATGAAATCGCCGATTCTCTGCCTGTTCGGCCCTCCGGGAGTCGGGAAGACTTCGCTGGGCAAGTCTATTGCACGGGCAGTAAACCGGAATTATATCCGGATGTCGCTTGGCGGATTGCGCGACGAAGCTGAAATCCGCGGGCACCGCAAAACCTACATCGGAGCAATGCCTGGCAGGATTTTGCAGAGCATCAAAAAAGCCAAAGCCTCGAATCCGGTTTTCGTGCTGGATGAGATCGACAAGGTAATCGGTGCCAACATCAACGGCGACCCCTCGGCAGCGCTGCTCGAAGTGCTCGATCCCGAACAGAACAGTACTTTCTATGACAATTTCGTCGAACTGGAGTATGACCTTTCCAGGGTGATGTTCATTGCCACTGCCAACAATCTAAGCACCATACATCCCGCTTTGCGCGACAGGATGGAGATTATTGAAATCTCGGGGTATCTTCTGGAAGAAAAGATTGAGATTGCCCGCAGGCATCTGGTTCCTAAACAATTACATGAACATGGAGTGAAACCGGAGCAATTGCAGTTCGGCAAAGATATCATTGAGCGGATTATCGACGGCTACACCCGCGAATCGGGAGTAAGGGAGCTGGAGAAGAAGATTGCCAAAGTCGTAAGGCATCAGGCAAGGTTTATCGTGAGCGAAGAGCCCTACAATATAGCCGTTACAAAAGAAGATCTGCGGAAGATTCTCGGCCCCGAGCGGTTCAGCAAGGAAAAAGACGAGTCCTATGCGGCGCCGGGTGTGGTTACCGGTCTCGCCTGGACCAGTGTTGGAGGTGAGATTATGTATGTGGAAACCAGCCTGAGCCAGGGAAAAGGCAACCTGGGACTTACCGGCAGCCTTGGCGATGTGATGAAGGAATCGGCCACGCTGGCGTATGAGTACCTGAAATCGCACAGCAACAGTCTGGGTATCGATCCTTCGGTATTCGAAAAGTGGAATGTCCACATTCATGTGCCGGAAGGCGCTACGCCCAAGGATGGCCCCTCGGCCGGAATTACCATGTTCACCGCTTTGGCTTCAGCCTACACAAAGCGTCTTGTGAAACCTAAAATCGCCATGACGGGTGAAATTACCCTGCGCGGCAAGGTTCTGGCGGTGGGAGGCATCAAGGAGAAGATTCTGGCAGCCCGCAGAATGGGCATTAAGGAGATTATTCTGCCGGCAGAGAACAAAAAGGATATCGAAGAGATAAAGCCGGTTTACCTGAAGGGGCTGAAATTCCACTATGTAGAGCAGATGCTCGAAGTGCTGGATATTGCCCTGCTAAAGAAAAAGGCAAAGGAAGAGACCAAAATTCTTACCTGAAAAGGCCTGAATTTATCGCCGAAGCACCTGACCTCGCAGTCAATAAACGAATTCGGTAATTAAAAAACCTGAATCAGTTGTTTTTCAACCGGTTCAGGTTTTTTGTTTGTGGCAAAGCAGGATAAATGAGTCCCGAGGGTTATACCGATTAGAAAAAATATAATAGACCAATTATCGCTCTGCTCAATTGTTCTAAATATTTTAACTATCGGCATTAACGATTGTAATTTACAAAACAGCCTGGACTGTTTTGTAAATACAATTCGTATTATTTCCCTGTAATTACAAGTTTCCGGGTCAGTACCTGACTGCCCTCGCGCAGGGTAACCAGATAGGAACCCGACGGATATTTGCCGGCATCGAAGCGGATAATGTGGCTGCCGGCCATATATTTGTGTGTCCCCGAATCGTAAAGCTTTCTTCCGGATAAGTCGAACAGTGCAAGGCTTATATCCGAACTTTTACTGAGGGCGAAACCGGCTGATACCATGCCCGATGTCGGATTCGGCTCAAGGTTGAACTGGGGGTTAACGGCGGCGGGGATCAGTCCGGAGCCTACGATGGTGGAAGCCTGCTTCAGCAGAATATTCTGATTGGGATCAAATGTAAGTCCTTTGGGTTCCCTGTCAAATTGAAACACAAATGTCTGGTTGTTTTCATCATTCATAACCCTGATAAGCGTATCGCCGGCGCTGCCAAACGAAACCTTAATTTCGAGAGGCATTTTGAAGAAAGGAGCATTGGTTTGCACCTGATTTGCCCTGAAGTGGACATCCCACTGGTTATTTCCTGACTTGTGGAAACTGTAAATGTTGTTATAAACCGGATGGTTGGGTTGATACAGCCACTGATTGAAAAACCAGCTTACATCCATACCGGTGGTTTCGTTCATTTTATTAATGAAATCGGGAATGGTGGCTGTTTTATACCGGAAATTCACCGTATCGTTGGCATACTGATAAATGCTGTGGAAAAAGAGCGAATCGCCTACGACATAGCGGTACATATGCAGGATGGTTGATGCCTTCATATAAGTAATGGAGTAGTTGAACAGCACATCCGTTCCCGGATTGTTCACCGCCCAGTCGGGGTTTGAGATTGCCCAGCCCGGATTTGTGGCCAGGTAATAGGCAGCATTGTTTCTGATCTGGTTTATGTATGCCTGCTCACCGTTAAGCCGGCCGTTCCACATGGCTTCGTAGAAGGTGGCAAATCCCTCGTTCAGCCATACATCGGCCCAGGTAGCGCAGGTGATCATATCGCCGAACCACTGATGGGTAAACTCATGAGCAATCAGGCTCGAAATCCAGCAACCCTTGCAGAGCGTGGTCAGGGTCTGATTCTCCATACCACCCCATGTAAACTGCGGACTCAGCGTGGCGAAACCATCCTTTTCGAAAGGATGATCGCCAAAAAGTGAGTAGAAGTAGTCGGCCAGCAGTGTAATCTGGTTTTTGATAGGCGCAGGGTTTTCGCCAGGGTTGTAGTAGAACCTGAACGGGATTGTATCATATGGCGGGCCAGGCTTTGTCCAGTAAACGATGTCGAGGTTGTAGTTAACCCGTGAAGCCATTACCATAATATAGGTGGCAACCGGGTCGCGGCTCACCCAGGTGAACCAGGTGGTGTCGGCCACTGTCAGCGAGTCGGCGAGTCTTCCGTTTGAACCAAGCTTTACATTTGAGGGAACTTTGGCTCTGAGGGTAAGGGTTGACTTATCGTATGGCTCGTCCCAGCACGGAAACCATTTACGGGCGCCCTGTGGCTCGCTGTCGGTGAAAACAAATCCGTCGCCGGTAAAGAAAGCGCCGTCATTAACATTCAGGTGGGTATAATCAATGCGTACTTCAGCGATTTCGCCGGGCAGGTATTCGCGGTCGAGAAACAGCGTCAGCGTATCGGCGGCATGGGTAAACGAGGTTGCCGCATGTCCAACGGAACTTATCTGGAGCGAGCTCTGAACGGCATTCAGTTTAATAAAGCTCAGGGCGTCAACCGCTTTAAAGGTGATGATGTTTGTAGCGGTGAACGATTTGGGAAAGGGTGAAGTGTAGCAGTGGTAGATGTCGAAATCCAGATTGTAGTTCAGTACATCGAACGAATGTACCGGCGAGCCGGGTGAGCGCTGACTCTTCAGCTCACCCAGCGGGCGCATTAGTTTGCCGTGGGCGCATATTTCCGATCCCTGCATGCCGTTTTCGGTCTGTGCAAATGAGCTCAGAAATGAAAGTAAAAGAAAGGGTAGGAGAATACGAAGTTTCATAAGGAGAAATTTTTGTTTTCAAAAGTAATATTTTTCCGGGTTTTAAGCCGTTAAAAGTTGGTTTTGGTCAGGTAGTGAGTGTGTGTAATTAAATGCTATGCGTTCGTTGTGAATTATGTTATTTTTGTGTTATGAATCGGATTTATGCGCTGTAATTCTTTTAACCTGATAGTTATTCTTTTTCTGTTTCTGGCTGGCTGTACGGGCCGGCCTGAGGCAGATTCCTCGCGTACCGTTTTCCGGTACAACGAGTCATCGGGCATTACCTCGCTGGATCCTGCTTTTGCCCGCGACCAGGCAAATATCTGGTCGGTGAACCATCTGTTCAACAGCCTGGTACAGCTCGACAGTGCACTGAATGTTCAGCCCTGCATTGCAAAACGGTGGGAGATTTCGGACGATGGTCTGACTTATCGCTTTTACCTCCGCGATGATGTGTTTTTTCACGATAGCGAAGCTTTTCCCGGCGGAAAGGGAAGAAAGGTTACCGCTGAAGATGTGGAGTACAGCCTCAGGCGGCTTGCCGATCCTGCTCTGGCATCACCGGGGGCCTGGGTAATGGCTCCGGTAAAGAGTGTAAACGGTATTCCTGCCGTAAAGGCTGAAAATGACAGCATCGTCACCATTGAGCTGGCCAAACCTTTTCCGCCGTTTCCGGGGATGCTCAGCATGCAGTATTGTTCCGTTGTGCCCCGCGAAGCCGTCGTGTATTTCGGTCAGGATTTCAGAGCCAACCCGGTGGGAACCGGGCCATTCAGATTTGGCATGTGGAAAGAAGGGGTAAAGCTGGTGTTGCTGAAAAACGAGCATTATTTTGAGTCGGTTGAGGGCAGGAAACTCCCTTTTCTCGATGCGGTGGCGGTAAGCTTTATCGTGGATAAACAGACAGCTTTTCTGGAGTTTGCAAAGGGAAACCTTGACTTTATTTCGGGGCTGGATGCGGCTTACAAGGATGAGATGCTCACTCCTTCGGGGAAACTGAATCCAAAATACCATGGCAGGATTAATCTGATTAGTCAGCCTTATCTGAACACCGAATATCTTGGAATCCTCATGGATGGCGAAAATCCGGTAATGGAGGGAAATCCGCTGACCGACAGGAGAATACGGCAGGCGATTAGCATGGGTTTCGATCGCGAAAAGATGATCCGTTATCTCAGGAACAGCGTTGGAACGCCTGGAACGCACGGTTTTATCCCGCGGGGTTTGCCGGGTTATGCGGAATCGGCGGGATACGGATATGGTTACAACCCCGACAAGGCCAGGCAGTTGCTGGCAGATGCCGGTTATCCCGGGGGAGAGGGGCTTCCGCCGGTGGTTCTGGCTACCAATGCATCGTATCTCGATCTCTGCCAGTTCATTCAGAGTCAGCTTGCTGAAATAGGCATTACCATGAAAATTGATGTCAGTCCGCCGGCTACGCTGAAGGAGAACATTGCCCGTTCGCGGGTGGCATTTTTCCGCGGATCCTGGATTGCCGACTATCCGGATGCGGAAAACTATCTGTCGTTGTTCTATTCCGGCAACTTCACGCCTGCAGGGCCGAATTATACCCTTTTCAGCAACAGCCGGTTCGACGGGCTTTATCAGAAGGCGGTCAATGAGATTGATGATGTGGTGAGAAGCCGCCATTACCGCGAAATGGACAGCCTGATTATGGAGGAAGCGCCGGTAATCGTCCTGTTTTACGATCAGGTTCTGCGGTTTGTGAGGAATGATGTCAAAGGTTTGGGAGCCAATCCCCTGAATTTGCTAAATTTGAAAACTGTTTCGAAAAATAATCCTCAATAAAGGCTCTTTTTTGAAGGATATTATCGAAAAAACTATAAAGAACCGGTTAAATGATAAAAAATCAGATGTTATTTAGCAGTTCGGCCTGATTGTTTTATATATTTATAGGCTCTTTAAACGGCATGAGCTTTTAATCTGCTGACAAT
>LUZO01000294.1 GCA_001603685.1 Bacteroidales bacterium Bact_23 | reverse complement strand
TCTTACGAGTGGTTCAAAGGTTATGCTTGGTGTTGTACAAATAATCAAATCAAATTTCAGTTGCTTAGCTTTTTTGAAGACGTGTCTAAACTGGTATCCAATTAAAGAAATTGCAATTCCTTTTTGTAAAAACCTCTTGTTTTTAGTAATATTTCCAGTGTTTGCAAATAAACAATTAATCATATCGCCATTGCATTGAGAAGACCAATCCTTCGATACCGTGTCTCGTTTCTGTTTTGCTGAGATAATCGTTATGCTATGGTTGTTTTTAACGAACTCACGCAGAACATCTGTGTAAAGAGACCTCTTTTGGATATTGTCTATCTTTTCAAGTGCGATGAATAGGATATTCATAGTTTCGATCTAACACTTAGCTCTTCTATTAAAATCTCATTCCCTTTCGGGTCAGAGAACAATTCATGATACCTGCGCTTTAATCGAGTTCCATATGCTACTTCTCTCTCAGGGAGGGGTTCTCCTAGCAATTGCTTTACTCTCAAATAAGGAAGGTTTACTCCTCCTGCAGCAATCACCGATACAGTTGCCGTAATCCTTGGATTGATGTCTGTGAGAACTGCGGTACCCTCTGCATCTCTCATAAAGTCAAAACCTACATTACCATCAAATTGCAATAATTCAACGACTTTTTGGCTGACTTCATATGCATGCTCGTCTTTAGATAGCACACTCTCTTGTGCAATGCTCATAAGACTCACAAGATTTTCTCGTCCAACTTGATACAAGAGACTTCCATGGTCTGCTAACACGTCGACTGTATATTCATTACCAGGCAGAAACGGCATCAGCAACATTGTATCTAACCGTTCTGTACTTTCAAGAATACTTAACATTTCTTCAAATGAAGTCACTAGCGAATTGGGTTTCTCATAGGCAAAAAGGGTGTATCGAGATTTTTTGTTGTCTATAACCCTTACACCCCGGCTCCCACTACCACCAACAATCTTCAGGCAAAGTGCCCTCTCAGGAAATCCCAGTTCCTTACATCCATATTTAAAATCATCGACAGTGTTTACTTCAATGAATTCTGGAACTGGCATCCCCGCTTCCTTGAGCATGCGATACATCGATAGCTTGTTGTTTGCAATTTTTATTGACTTGGGATTCGACATTGAAATCAATGTCCCTACTTCCTCGAATGTTGCTCTATGGTCAATCAAGGCGTCAACTTCAGCAGAAATGTTCGGAAAATAAATATCAACCTCTTCTCTTTGACAGATCTCTAGCACTATGGACCAGTATGCTGGATCAGTTGCTGGTGGAACCTCATAGAAGGCGTCGACCATAAATCGGCAGGTTGGATCAGGAGACATGTCAATCCCAACAATCCTGATGTTTCTTTCACCATTTGCTCGAAAGCACTCGACAAGCCCAGGCATTGTCGGTGATCCACTAGCAGAGAGTAGAACAGTAATATCTCGCACTTTTCAATCCTCAACCATTGCCATATTGAAAGAAGAAAAGATATCTTCAAATGTTTCTTTGCGTTTGATTTCGATTATCTCCCCATGTGATGTTAATGCCACAACGGCACAATTGGGCTGTATGAATGGGGGCTTCGATACTATGGAATAGCCGCCTACATTCCCAAATGCGATATAATCACCAACACATAAATCATCAGAAAAATCATGATAGAGGCAATCTTGTTCAAGACAAGTATATCCCATGATTTCTTTAAGAGCAGAATTGCCTGACATAGTATGATGTTCACCATGCATCACAAGATATGGTAATTTCTTCATCAAACAAATTTCTCCTACGTTATGATAGCTGACATCCACAGTAACAAAGACTTTGTTCTTGATATTCTTTATTGCTTTGACTTGGGTGATTAGCGTTTGATAATTTGCAACCACCGTTGTCCCCGGTTCAGAAATCAGCATAGGGCACCCATGATCAGTTCCATACCGCTCTCGCATGGCTCCTGCAACAACGTGGGCATATTCCTGATATGAAGGGATTGGAGAAGAAAACTGGCCAGCAAGACTTTGTTCCATCTCCCCAAACATTCCACTTCCGATGTTGATGTATTGTGGAACACCTTTAATCCACGTATCAGCAATCGCTATTAAATTATCAATTCTACGTTGCCAAGACGTAAGATCACGGGCACGACTAATATGGCAATGCAATCCGACAATTTTTATGTTTCGCTCGTTATTTAAGATCCGGATTGCACAAGATAAATCATGGCTATTCTCCTCTATTCCAAATCTTGAAATATATCCGGCTCCAATGTCTGTATTGATTCTCAACCCAACCTGAAACACACAATCGGGATTATCTCTCGCACACGCAACTACTCGCTGAGCTTCGTCGATGCTATCGATATTAACCATCCCACCTGATTTAAGATGAGCTGCAAGGCCCTCTCCCTTCCAAGGCCCGTTATATATGATTTGATGATTCTCATACCCCAACTGTTCTGCAAGCGTAAGCTCCATGTCGGAGACCACTTCAGCCATTCCTCCTAGACGTTTTACAACACTGCAAATATAGGGGGTATAATT
>LUZO01000293.1 GCA_001603685.1 Bacteroidales bacterium Bact_23 | reverse complement strand
ATTAGTAAAAATTAAAAACATAGAAAAATGAAAAAGATCTTATTTATCGCCTTGCTGTTTTTAGTCAGGTTCACAGTTTTTTCTCAAACAACATGGGACATAAGGGAAATTAACCCTAATGAAGAGCAACATACCGAGATTCTTCCAACAGTATTTGATAACTCCTGGGATGGGGCTTACATAAACCCAAACCTTAAAATCCGAATGTTAAACATTTTGATCAATATCATTTATGATGTAACTCCTGATAAGGACCCGTTTAAAAATGTGCCCGATTCTGTGACCCAATGGCCTCATGCTGTACAGGAAGGAATAAACGACACAGTAACCAGGCCAAGATGGCTTGAAGACCTGTTTGATATTGAGGAAGAAGAGGAAGTTAATATTCATGGAATGCTTACAAAAAAATTTCACGAATCATCGTTTGGCAATTTACATTTGACCGGTGATTTTATTGTCGTTGATATTCGACAGTCATATATAATTGCAGAACTACAAGTTCAAAACGGTACTTTTTCTCATATTGATCTTCTCTCACGCACTATTGATTATATCAATGACAATGGTGGACTGGAGACGATTTTTGGGCACAACTTAATCTCCGACTATGAGCTACCTGATGCAAATGATACTATTCATTTATGTAGTGTAATAATTAGAAACTCGCGAGAAGATTATGGTCATTTTAACGAAAATAATGGAGCTGTCATTACGTCTAAATTAAAAATCTTGTTTAATGACGGTGAATCGTATCAACTCAGAGTTGTTTTGATTTTTTGCTCAGGCCCCTTTAATGAATGGGTTTTTCGTTCTACGAATGTAATGAGCCATGAAATGGGGCATACATTGTTTGGTGATAACAAAATGCATTGTGGTGGTGGAAATGGATGGATTAATAATTCAGGAAGAGTTTTCCTTCAACTAATGGGAGGTTATGGTTTAATGGGACAAAGCCACACTGGACTTGTTTCTGCAAATGCTTTTGACAGGTGGTGGCTTCACTGGAAAAGTCCTATTTACAATACAACCGATTCATACATAGCAGCCGGCAATCAAGTATCAGACATTACCATAGAAGATGGAAATAAAACTTTCACACTCAGAGATTTTGTTACAACCGGCGATGCTATCAGAATAAAGCTCCCTTATGTTGATGAAGGAGCACAAAACCAGTATATATGGCTCGAAAATCACAAAATCGGCACAAACGGAAAAATTGACTTTCTGACATACTCCAATACTAATGATTGTCGACCGCAGGGCAAACCAGGTATTTATGCATATTATCAGGTTGGCAAGGATATCCTTACAGGAGAACACCAAGTGATCAGGCCATCTGGCCAATCTGATCATCTTAAACCCATCTCAGCCGAAGGAAATTATAATTATTCTAAACCAATTCCAGCAATCCAATATGTAGAATGTGTGGCGGGGTCAAGTATGCAACGTGCCCAAAAAAATGATCCAAACCCATTTATGGGAACAAATGACTTGATGGCTCATTTTACAAATACTGGAAATGACACCCTTAAAGTGAGTGATGCGTTTGTAGCATACTCAAAAAATCATTATATAAATGGAGGATGGATTGATAATGACTCGCTACCTTTTCTGATGGATGAGCACGATCCGTTTAAAGGTGAGTGTTTTTTTAATTTATCCACCAATCCCGCCCCAGTACCTACGACAACTTACTACAATGAAGTATCACGAGGTGACATGAAAACTATCGAAAAAAAACCCATAACAGATAACAACACTATTTACCTAAGTGGCCTTAGCATATATATGAAACCACTAGAAAATGGAGATTATAGGGTTTCGATTGACTGGCAAAGGAACACTATTGAAAACGATGTAGTATGGACGGGAAAAATTATTTTGACAGAGCGTTTGTATGTAAGCAACGGTAGTGTCGTTGAACTAAAGCAGAATTTAACCCCCTGCCAGATTACAAAAGATAATTTTTCAAATCAATATGCACCTATTACAGAGTTCTTTTGCAATGAAAACAGCCTGATGGCATATTCCGGTCAAAGCAAATTGGATGTTTCAGAAAAAAGCAAAATACATATTTTAAGTAGCAGCGTGGCTACATTTGAAGACGACGCAACACTTACCATCAAAGCAGGTAGTGAACTCATAGTTGAAAGTTGTGCAAATTTAGTATTTAAGGGTCAAGCAAAACTTATTGTTGAACAAGATGGTATATTAACAATAAAACAAGGAGGAAATGTTTTTATTGATGATATAAATCTGTCTCTTATACACATCTC
>LUZO01000292.1 GCA_001603685.1 Bacteroidales bacterium Bact_23 | reverse complement strand
AGAATCAGTACCGGGGCGTTGCCATCCACCCAGGTGGCGCCGGCATCGCGCTGGTCGCGGTAGCACTCGGGGGTGGATATAATCAGGTCGTAGGCGGAGAGGTTGCTGATCTGTTTGGTAATGATTTTATTGCCGGAAGATTTCACGGTATCTTCGGTTTCATGCCGGGCTGCGGGCAAGATGCAGGTGGCATCGATTTTTATTTCAGGGTTAAAGTGCCTGATCAGGTTGTGAAGCCAATCCTCGCTGTCCGATTCTGTTATAATAAGCACCCTGTCAAGTTTGCGGTAGTCTTTGTGAATCAGCAGGCCCAGATAGTTTTTGGTGTTTTCGAAGAAGTACCGCGCTTTGCCGCCGATCTCATCCTGTGAGAGTAGTGGTTGTGAGCTGCCAACTACCAGGAGGTCGTATTTGCCGCGGTTGGCGGTTTTCACTATCTCCTGCGATACATTATCTGTTGTCCGGTAAATGGTTTTGATATCAATACCCGAATTGGCGGCAACCTTATGCACCTGCCTGAACGCTTCTTCCTGATACAGACGGGCGTTTTTCCACGAGATTTCTGTATTTGGAGTCAGGTGAATTGCCGATAAGTTAAGTTTATTGCCCGGACGGTCAAACAGGTCGATTACAAATGAGCTGAGGCGGCCTCCGGCTTCGGGCGGTCCGAAAGCAATCAGCACTTTATGGAATGATTTTTCGGCCTGGCCTGGCTTAGCTTCAGGGAATAAGAAGTTGATCAGAGCCATTGCCGGCCCGGTCATAAAGGTGGTAATCAGCGCCATCAGAACCAGAATGGTAAAAATTTCGGGTGAAAGCACCCCGATATCATAGCCTATATTAAGGGCAACCAGTTCAATAAGGCCTCGTGTATTCATCAGCGCGCCAATCAGCAGGCTGTCTTTCCACGATTGGCCGGTAAAACGGGCTGCCAGAGCGCTTCCGGCAAATTTTCCGGTAACACCCACTGCAATTACCAGAAAGCAAACCATCCACAATGACACATCGTTGAGCAGTCCGATTTCGGTTCTTAAGCCGGTGTACACAAAAAACAGGGGCAATAAGAGCACCAGACTAACATCCTCAATCTTTTCAGCAAGTATATGTTTGAACCTGGCATTGTCCGGTATGATTACCCCGGCCATAAACGCGCCGAACAGGGCATGAATACCAATGACTTCCGTTATAAATGATGAAATAAGCATGGTGCTCATCACTACAGCAACCACTGTTTTGCTGATGGTTTCCCTGACGGTATATTTCTGTGCTATCTTATTCAGCAACGGCCTGATGACCAGTAGCATAAGCAATATATATACAATTGATAATGCAATGGTAATCAATGCGCCTCCAATGCCGGATGAGTTGGCAATGGCAACTACCAGAGCCAGGATTCCCCATGCTGAAACATCATCAACCGCAGCACAGGTTATAACGGTTGCCCCCAAAGGAGTTTGTGTAAGTCCGCGTTCCTGAATAATCCTTGCAAGAACGGGGAAAGCGGTTATGCTCAGGGCAATGCCAAGAAACAGGCTGAAAGCGAGGAAAGTTGTTTGTGGCGGAGCAAATCGGGTATATAAGAAATAGGCCAGAATAACTCCCATGGTGTAGGGGATGATTATGCTTGCATTGCTGATGACAATGGCAGATCCTGCTTTGTTTTTCAGCAGACCCACATCCAGCTCCATTCCGATTATAAACATAAACAGCATCAGGCCTATCTGGCTGAGAAACTGGATGTTCCCGAGTGATGCAGGGGGGAACAGGAATGCGGACATTTCAGGTGCAACCATTCCGAGCAGCGAGGGGCCAAGCATAATTCCCGCCAGGATTTCGCCGATTACCGTTGGCTGGCTTATCATTGACATCAGCCACCCCAGAATCCGGGATGTAACAATGATGACGATTATCTGCAAAATAAGAATGGAAAGCGGATGATGAAGGTTTACGGGAGAGAACTCGAAAAATTGTCCTGATGCACTTCCGCTGAAAGGAATGGTTCCTCTGCTCTGCTGCAACTCTTTTCCTGCCCTGAATACAAACCAGAGTGTAAACACTACGATGGTAAGAACGGTAAAATAAAAGACAGAGCTTTTATGTTTTTTGAAAAACTGCATAGGTCAATCAACTTTTAGTTAGGATGCGGAGTTACAGCTATGTGTTAAAAATTAAAATCAAAAAGCCTGTTTTTCCCTGAAGTTTTTACCTGTCCTGTTTGTGTTTTTCCCAGCCTGAAGTTTAAAATTGTGTTTTCGATTAATTCATCAATTGTTTTAAAAAGTAATCCTACGAAAAGCCTGCCAACTGTCGAAGCAATCTGTCTGTCCGTCCGGCTCTGTTAATCCGATGGAATAATTGCCGGATGCAATTGCAATACGCTGAAATACAAAATAATACCTGCCGTCGTAAAGTGCAGTTTTGTCATTCGAAATTAATTAATTTCTTACTGTTGATATTATTTTCTCAAAACTTTAATAAGAACAACAGAAAACAAAAAAATCCTTGCATTAAGCGAAATATTTATTCATTTTTCAGGATGGGATTTGTTTGTGTCAAACCTGATTTTCGGGTACTGTTTATCCCGGATTCAGCGTTTGAAACTCTGAATCACAAGTAAAAACCGAACAAGGCAGGATGATGTTCGATTTTATACAAAGGGAAGTTTCTTGCTTAATTACTTCCGGCTCAGAATCAGTACCGGGGCGTTGCCATCCACCCAGGTGGCGCCGGCATCGCGCTGGTCGCGGTAGCATTCGGGGGTGGAGATAATCAGGTCGTAGGCGGAGAGGTCGCCGGTGATATCGTGGATAGGGATTGGCTTCAATGCACCGTTTATCTTGTCGTGCAGGGGGACGGCGGGCGGCAGGATGCAGACCGACTCAATGCTGATTTCGGGATTGAAATGCTGTGCCAGCTGATGCAGCCACTCTTCGCTGCCCGACTTGGTAATAATCAGTGCGTTTTCAATCTTTTTATAACTTTTGTGAATCAGCAGGCCGGTGTAGTTTTTGATGTTATCAAAGAAATAGCGTGCCCTGCCGCCGATTTCATCCTGACGGAGCAGCGGCTGCGAACTTCCAACCACCAGCAGGTCATATTTTCCGCGGTTGGCAGTTTTTACAATCTCCTGAGATACATTATCAGTGGTCCGGTAGATGGTTTTAATCTCTTTTCCGGTTTCTGCGGCAACTTTGTGAACCTGGCTAAATGCTTCTTCCTCATATATTTTGGCATTCTTCAGACTGATTTCCGTATTGGGCGTAAGGTGAAGCGTAGTCAGATGCAGACTGTCATCCGGCCTGCCGAACAGGTCAAGGACAAATGAGCTAAGTCGTCCTCCGGCTTCGGGAGGGCCAAAGGCAACAAGGATATTCAGCAGTGCTTTTTCAGCCTCTTCATCATCGGCCGGGAAGATGTAATTGATCAGTGCCAGTAGCGGGCCGGTCATGAAAGTAGTAACCAATGCCAAAAGTACCAGTATGGTAAAGATTTCCGGTGAAAGAACACCGATATCATAACCGATATTCAGGGCAACCAGCTCAATCAGTCCGCGGGTATTCATCAGGGCTCCCATCAGGAAACTATCTTTCCAGGTTTGCCCGCTGATCTTTGATGCAAGTGCGGTACCGACAAATTTCCCTGTAACGCCGACTGCAATGGCAATGAATGCAATCTTCCAGAGGTAAGGCTCATTCAGCAGGCCGATTTCGGTCCTGAGACCGGTATAGACAAAAAAGAGCGGAAGCAGCAGTACCAGACTGACATCCTCAATCTTTTCGGCCATAATCTGCCTGAACTGGATATTCTCCGGAATGATCACACCGGCGATAAAAGCGCCAAACAGCGCATGAATCCCGATGACCTCGGTGGTGTAGGATGAAATCAGTATAATGCTGAAAACCAATGCGACAATGGTTTTATTGATGGTTTCAGGAACCGTATATTTTTGTGCCACCTTATTCAGCAGCGGCCTGACCACAAACAACATCACTACGATGTAAACAATTGAAAGAAAGATGGTTCCCAGGGCGCTTCCGATGGCGCCTGCATTGGCGATGGCTACCACAAGTGCCAGAATTCCCCATGCCGTGATATCATTCACCGCTGCACAGGTAATGGCCGTCATACCGATGGGGGTGCGGCTTATCCCCCTTTCCTGAACAATGCGTGCAAGCACCGGGAAGGCAGTGATACTCATCGCTATACCCATAAACAGGGCAAATGGGAGGAAACGGTCGCCTTCGGTTGAGAATATCGGGAAAAGGAAATATCCCAATCCGGCACCCATTACAAAAGGAACCACAATGGAGGCATTGCTGATGAAAACGGCAGCGCCGGCCTTCTCTTTCAGTACTCCCAAATCAAGCTCCATCCCGATGATGAACATAAACAGGATAAGGCCGATCTGGCTCAGAAACTCGAGGTTGCCAAGTGAGGAGAGGGGAAAGAGAAAGGCGGTGGCATCCGGGAAATAGAGGCCAAGCAGGGAAGGTCCCAGCATGATTCCGGCCAGGATTTCGCCAATTACCATTGGTTGGCTGATGAGCGACATTACCCAGCCAAGCAGTCTGGATGCCAGAATGATAACAAGAATTTGCAGAAGAAGGACCGAAAGCGGCTGTTGCAGATTGATTACATTCGACAGACTGAAAATGCCGGTAAGTCCACTGCTCTCAGAGGCGGCTGCCTGAGTGCCGGCTTGTTCCAGAGCTTTGCCCGCATCCGTTATCAGCCATAGCGAAAAAGCCATTACTGCAAGCAGAATCAGGTTATAGAGTGTGTTGTGTTTTACCGCTGAGCCGCCCTTTCTTGTCATTGATTCACTAAATTGGATTCCCAAAAATAATT
>LUZO01000291.1 GCA_001603685.1 Bacteroidales bacterium Bact_23 | reverse complement strand
ATGCAAAATTGATATGACAACGAGGCTCATTGCAAAAATAAGGCCATAAACCACTTTTGCAAAATTTACTTCGCTTTGACTGAAAATATTTCCCTTGTGATTGCGGAGGATGCCGTGAAATCAATTCCAATACAAAAAACACAAACGATAGGGCCGCTCTTACGGAATCTGGCTTTGTAAAAAAGCCCGCAGAAACGGCTTTATGGTTACATCGGAAGCGAAGTAGGAGGTAATCCGCCGCGGCGGAGTAGGAGGTAAGAGTGAAAAGTAAAAAGTAATCCGCCAGAGGCAGGTTCAGATATTGGAATGCGCCGTCAGGCGCTGCGAATTCCCGCCGACAGGCGGGATGCAAATGTCACGGCTGACGCCGTGACTGCAAATCTTCATCCGCCAGAGGCGGACTCATCCGCCGCAGCGGAGCACCGCCAGGCGCTTCAAATCTTCATCCGCCGCAGCGGAGCACCGCCAGGTGCTTCAAATCTTCAAATGCACCGCCAGGCGCTTCAAATCTTCAAATGCGCCGCCAGGCGCCTCAAATCTTCAAATGCGCCGCCAGGCGCTTCAAATCTTCAAATGCACCGCCAGGTGCTTCAAATCTTCAAATGTACCGCCAGGCGCTTCAAATCTTCAAATGCACCGTCAGGTGCTTCAAATCTTCAAATTCCCGCCTCACGGCGGGAGCCGCCAGGCGCCTCTTATTTTTTAAAAACCAATTTTCACCCTATTATCCGATATTCAATTATTTTTGCAGCCTAAACCGGGTGTATGAATATCCCTTTCAATAAGCCGCATTTTACGGGCCGGGAGGCTTTCCACCTCTCCGAAGCCGCCATCAAAGGGCATCTGGCGGGCAACGGCCATTATACACGGCTGTGCCAGGATTTTTTTGAGAAACGGTACGGTTTCCGGAAAACCCTGCTCACCACCAGTTGTACCGACGCACTGGAACTGTCCGCACTTGTTCTGGATATTCAATCCGGCGATGAGGTGATTATGCCCTCTTATACCTTTGTCTCCACCGCCAATGCTTTTGAACTGAGGGGTGCGAAAATCGTTTTTGCCGACAGCAACCCCCTGAATCCGAATATCGACGCTTCGCAGATTGAAAACCTGATTACGCCGCGTACGCGGGCCATTGTGGTGATGCACTACGGCGGAATCGCCTGTGAAATGGATACCATCATGTCGCTCTCCGAAAAGTACGGAATTCCGGTGGTGGAAGATGCCGCGCAGTGCATTGATGCATTTTACAGGGATATTCCGCTCGGCTCAATTGGCAAGCTTGGCACCTTCTCGTTTCACGAAACCAAAAACATCACTTCCGGCGAAGGCGGCCTGCTCACCATTAACGATCCGGCACTGTTTGAAAAGGCGGAAACCATTCACGACAAGGGTACAAACCGTGCGGCTTTTGCCCGGGGCGATGTCCTGAAGTACGAATGGGTAAGCCGGGGAAGCTCTTTTATGCCGAACGAACTTACCGCCGCATTTCTGTATGGCCAGCTTGAGCATATTGATGCCATCCAGCAGAACCGCACTGAAATCTGGAACGCCTACTACAGCCGGCTGAAGGAGACTGCTGCCGCCTTTCCTGTCGGGTTGCCCCATGTACCGGATTACGCCACACACAGCAGCCATCTGTTTTACATAACCACGCCATCGCAGGAGGAACGGAGCCGTTTGCTGCAGCATCTTGAATCGCGGGGAGTTCATGCCGTTTTTCACTATCTGAGCCTGCATTCCTCGCCTTATTTTGCCGGAAAACATGATGGCAGGCAACTCCCCAATGCCGACCGCTATACCTCCACGCTTATCCGTTTGCCGCTGTTTTTCGGGCTTACCGAAGAACAGATCGATTACATTGCTCAAAGCATAGAGTTGTTTTACAGGAAATGAACAAAACCATAGTTTTCAGATCAAAGCGCTCGGTATGGTACACGGTTGCAACCCTGATGGTGATTGCAATTTTTATTTATCTCCTTTTGCAGGATCCCTGGTATATCAGCCTGATTATGCTGCCAGTAATTGCCTTTATGGTATCCATCTATTTCCGGACTTATTACAGCATACATCCGGTTAACGGGCTTACGGTTATCTGCGGGCCGTTTTACAAAAAGACATTCGATATCAAGGCGTTAAAAAGTATTAAGTCCACCTCAAATCCGCTTTCTTCACCGGCACTTTCGCTGAAGCGGCTGGAATTGCGATTTCAGAACCGTGAAACGGTAATGATATCACCGGTAAATCAGGAAGAGTTTATTGAAATTATGAAATCCATTAATCCTGAAATAGAGGTAAAGGGCAACATGCAGGGCAAATAATTCCGGTTGGAAAAGTATAGTACTCCTGCTTCTGCTGATCTGACTATAAGTTCAGCAAAAAGCAGCTGTGCCGCTCTTTTCAGAAAAGCGGTTTTTATTGCATAACAAACTTGTGGGTTTCATCCACTCCCCTGCATTGCATAACAATGCCCGGCAGACCGGTGCTCCGGAAAGGGGCTGACAGAGCAGGATTTTTTACAGAAATCCCAGTTCGAGCAGGGCTTCTTCGCTCATCATATCCCTTGTCCAGGGTGGGTCGAAGGTAACTTCCACCTTGCAGCCCTTCAGCTCTTCGATATCCATTACTGTTTCTTCAACTTCAACAGGAAGCGATTCCGCTACGGGGCAGTTGGGTGCTGTAAGCGTCATAGTGATGTGCGCCACCAGGTCATCATCAATGTTGATGTTGTATATCAGCCCGAGGTCGTAAATATTAACGGGGATTTCGGGGTCGTAAACGGTTTTTAATTTATCTATTACCTGGTTTCCAAGTTCCAGGTTTTTTTCATGATCCATCATGTCGCAAAGGTTTAAAGGGTTGAATTCCGCTCCCTCCTGCACTTAGTTTCCCATGGATTGCTTTGTTTTGAAGACCAGCGCATACATTTTTATCTGCTTGATCATCGAAAGCATTCCGTTTGAGCGTGTGGGCGAGAGGTGTTCGGTCAGTCCGATTTCGTTCAGGAAATCGGTGGATGAATCCAGGATTTCCTGGGGGGTATGCCCTGAGAAAGCCCTGATCAGCAGGTTTGCTATTCCTTTGGTAATCACCGCATCGCTGTCGGCAGTGAAATGAACCAGCGTTCCGTCGAAATCGGCATGCAGCCACACCCTCGACTGGCACCCCTGAATCAGGTTGGCTTCAACCTTATGCTTTTCATCGATCAGCGGAAGCGATTTCCCCAATTCGATCAGGTAGTTGTACTTATCCATCCAGTCGTCGAAGTTCTCGAACTCACTGACTATTACGCTGGTAGTTTCTTCAATTTTCATAATACCGTTTTCTCTCCTGTAACGCTACAGAAAAAATTCCTTTACCTTATTTATGGCTTCCGCCAGTTTATCAATCTCCTCTTTTGTATTGTAAAACGCAAATGATGCCCTGATTGTTCCGGAAATACCGAGGCTGTCGAGCAGCGGCTGGGTGCAGTGGGTTCCGGTTCGCACGGCAATGCCCATATGGTCGATGATGGTTCCCGCATCGAAAGGGTGTATATCGCCGATCAGGAACGATATCAGGCTGGCCTTTTGCGGGGCGGTGCCGATAATCCTTACCATAGGGTCGGCCGACAGCTTCTCGGTGGCATAGGCGAGCAATTCATGCTCCCAGGCTGCAATCCGTTCAATGCCGATTCCGTTTATATAATCCAGTGCCGCACCGAATCCAATCACATCGCCCACATTGGGGGTTCCTGCCTCGAATTTGAAGGGCAGGTCGTTGTATGTGGTCTTTCCGAAGGTTACATTTTTGATCATTTCGCCACCTCCCTGGTAGGGCGGCATGGCATCCAGTACCTCTTCCCTGCCGTACAGGCCTCCGATTCCCATCGGGCCATAAACCTTGTGCGCCGAAAAGGTGTAGAAATCGCAGCCGATGTCCTGTACATCCACTTTCATGTGCGACAAGGCCTGTGCCCCGTCAATCAACACGGTAGCTCCCTTTTCGTGTGCCATACGGGTAATCTCCTTCACCGGATTTATGGTACCTAAGGTATTGGAGATGTGGGCAATGGAAACCAGCTTTGTCTTCGGGCCAAGCAATCCGGCAAACGCTTCCATATCGAGTGAACCGTCGCTGAGCAGCGGGCACACCCTAAGTACGGCGCCCTTCTCTTCGCAGAGCATCTGCCAGGGAACAATGTTGGAGTGATGCTCCAGAGTGGAAATCAGGATTTCGTCGCCGGCACTGATATTGGCTCTTCCCCACGATGACGCCACCAGATTGATGGCTTCGGTACAGCCGCGGGTATAGACAATCTCATGGCTGAAACGGGCATTAACAAACTGCTGCAGCTTTTTTCTGACCTCCTCAAAAGCAATGGTAGCCTGCTGACTGAGGTAATGCACCCCACGGTGGACATTCGAATTGAGCGAGGTGTAGTAATTCACCAGTGCATCAATCACCACCTGAGGCTTTTGCGTGGTTGCGGCATTGTCGAAATAAACCAGCGGCCTGTTGTGCACCTTCCGGCTGAGAATGGGAAAGTCGGCCCTGATTTTTTCAAGGTCAGGCTGTGTGATGGTTTCCTGCAGGTTAAGGCTCATTGCTGATCGGTGGTTTTAATCGGTTTCCGTGAAAAGCGGTTTTCACCCCGAAAGGTAAGGCTTTTCCGTTAGATTTTGCTCATATCAATCTCAAAAGTGACTTTCTGCTCTTTCGAGCTGCAGTGCAGTACGCATTGATCGCAATGAGAAAGTTCGCCCCTGAGGCGCTTCTTCACCAGGTCGTCAATCCTCAGCTGAAGCTGGGGTATTGAGATTTTATTCACGATTTCGGCGGCAAAGGCATACATCAGCAGCATCCGCGCATTGTGCGGGGTAATTCCCCTTGAGCGGAGATAAAACATCGCCTCCGTATCGAGCTGGCCTACCGTGGCACCGTGGCTGCACTTCACATCATCGGCATAAATCTCGAGGAAGGGCTTGGTGTCGATGACCGCCTTGTCCGAAATCAGGATGTTTTTGTTGTTCTGATAGGCCATGGTGCGCTGAGCATCTTTTCTTACAAGGATATGCCCGTTGAAAACACCGCTTGCCTGGTCATCGAGAATTCCCTTGAACAGCTCATTGCTGGTACAATCCGAAACTACATGATCCACAAATACATAGTTGTCAACATGCTGGTTTCTGTCCATCAGGTACACCCCGAGGACGTCGGCATGGCTGCCCCTTCCGTTCAGCTTCACATAGGTCTCGTTGCGCAGCAGGCCGCCGTTCAGGCTGATAGCATTAGTTGAAAGATTGGCATCGGCCTCCAGATGGAAGTAGATGTTGTTGATGAGGGTGGAGCGGTCGTTTTTGTTCTGCAGTTTGTAGTGGTCCAGCCTTGCGCCTTCACTCAATACAATCTCGCTTACGGTATTCACAAAGCCAACCTTCTCGTTCACCGAATCGTCGCAATGAACCAGGCTCAGGCTGCTGTTGCGGCCGAGGATTACCAGGTTGCGGGGCTGCACAAAGGCGGGGCCATCGGCGTAAACCAGGTTCACAACCTGAATTACCTGTTCCACCTGAACATTGTCAGGCACATAGATGAATGCGCCGTCGCGCGCGAGGGCGCTATTGAGTGCCGTCATGCTGTTGTCTTCAAACGAGGCGTATTTCCCGTAGTGTTTTCCGATCAGGTCGGGATATTTCTCGAAAGCCTCTTCAAGGCTGCATACCACCAGTCCTTTTTCCGCCTGCTTCGGCTGTTTCCCGCGATCGATAAACCTTCCGTTCAGCAGCGACACCATGTGGGTATTAAAGCCCGGCACATCGCAGCGGAAAATCTCGTCAATGTTCACGCTTCCGGAATCGGGTGCGAAGTTGTACCCGTGGTTCAGTGCTTTGGTCAGGTCGGTATTGCGCCACTTTTCGAGTTTTGTGTGCGGAAATCCCTGGCTGGAAAAGGCATCGAATGCCTTGCCACGCATCTCCGCATTTGCCGGAGAGCCCTTACCGTTCAATTTCCCGATGTTCTCATCGTAAAATTTAAGCAGGGCATCCCGGGTGTTATATGTGATGATTGATCCGTCCATTTTCTTCCGTTTTTTTTTAGGATAATCCGGCTTCAGCCTTAATCCATTCATATCCCTTTTCCTCCAGCTCGAGGGCAAGCTCCCTTCCGCCGGTACGAACTATCTTCCCGTCGAAAAGCACATGTACGATATCCGGGACAATGTAATCGAGCAGACGCTGGTAGTGGGTAATCACCACAAAGGCGTTGTCGGGGCGGCGGAGCGCATTTACTCCGTTGGCAACCACTTTCAGCGCATCGATATCGAGTCCGGAATCGGTTTCGTCGAGAATTGCCAGGCTGGGCTCAAGCATTGCCATCTGGAAAATCTCATTTTTCTTCTTCTCGCCGCCCGAAAAGCCTTCGTTTACCGAGCGGTTTGCCAGTTTGGCGTGGATATCGAGCATGCGTTTCTTCTCTTCCATCTTCGCCAGAAATTCCGCAGCCGGCATGGGATCCAGGCCGTGGTATTTGCGCTGTTCGTTAACGGCCGTGCGCATGAAGTTGGTAATGCTTACTCCGGGAATCTCAACCGGATACTGGAATCCGAGGAAAATCCCCTCGCTGGCGCGGTTTTCCACCGGAATATCGAGCAGATTCATTCCCTTGTAGATGATTTCACCGTCTTCAACGGTAAAGATATCGCGTCCTGCAATGATGGAGGCAAGGGTGCTTTTTCCGGTACCGTTCGGACCCATAATGGCGTGTACTTCGCCTGCCCTCACTTCGAGATTGATTCCCTTGAGAATCATTTTTCCGTTAATGGAAACCCGTAAATTCTTTATACTGAGCATAGTTGGTATTTTATTCTAAAGTGTTTCTGGTCTTTTTTAGTGATTTTATTCTGAAAAACCGTGCGATCAGCCAACGCTTCCTTCGAGGCAGATGGCCAGCAGTTTCTGTGCTTCCACGGCGAATTCCATGGGCAGATGCCTCAGTACCTCGCGGGCATATCCGTTTACAATCAGGCCGATGGCGCTTTCGGTGCCGATTCCGCGCTGATTGCAATAGAACAGCTGATCGTCGGATATCTTTGAGGTGGTGGCTTCGTGCTCCACAATAGAGGTTTTATTCTCGGTTTTGATGTAGGGGTAGGTGTGTGCCCCGCATTTATCGCCAAGCAGCAGCGAGTCGCACTGCGAGAAGTTGCGGCCGTTCTCGGCCCGCTTGGTCATCTTCACCAATCCGCGGTAGCTGTTGTTGCTACGGCCGGCCGAAATTCCCTTTGAGATGATGGTACTCTTTGTATTTCGTCCGATGTGGATCATCTTGGTGCCGGTATCAGCCTGCTGGTGGTTGTTGGTAACCGCCACCGAGTAGAACTCGCCCACCGAATCATCACCCATCAGCACCACGCTGGGGTATTTCCAGGTAATGGCAGAGCCTGTCTCCACCTGGGTCCATGAGATCTTTGAGTTGTTACCCTTGCAGATTCCGCGTTTGGTTACGAAGTTGTATATTCCGCCGTTGCCATCCTTATCGCCGGGGTACCAGTTTTGAACGGTTGAGTACTTCACCTCGGCATCCTTCAGCGCCACGATTTCCACAATGGCGGCATGAAGCTGGTTTTCATCGCGCATGGGAGCGGTGCAGCCTTCGAGGTAGCTGACATAACTGCCCTCGTCACCAATGATCAGTGTGCGCTCAAACTGACCGGTATTGGCAGCATTGATACGGAAGTATGTGGACAGCTCAATCGGGCAGCGCACCCCTTTCGGAATGTAGCAGAAAGAGCCATCGCTGAATACCGCCGAGTTGAGGGCGGCAAAGTAGTTGTCGTCGGGCGGAACCACCGAGCCGAGATACTGTTTCACCAGTTCCGGGTGGTTCTGTACCGCCTCGCTGAACGAGCAGAAGATGATTCCCTGTTTGGCAAGGGTTTCGGTAAAGGTAGTTTTTACTGAAACCGAGTCGATTACCGCATCCACCGCAACGCCGGTAAGGCGTTTCTGCTCCTCGAGCGAAATTCCCAGCTTGTTGAAGGTTTCAAGCAATTCAGGATCTACCTCATCGAGGCTGGCCAGCTCTTTTTTCTTTTTCGGTGCAGCATAGTAAATGATGTCCTGATAATCGATGGGCGGATGATGCAGGTGCGCCCAGGTCGGCTCGGTCATTTTCAGCCAGTTGCGGTAGGCATTCAGGCGGAACTCGAGCAGCCACTCAGGTTCATTCTTTTTGGCAGAGATAAAACGGATGGTATCTTCCGACAGGCCCTTCGGAGCCATCTCCATTTCGATATCCGTATAAAATCCGTATTTATATTCGCTCTGCGTTACCTCTTGTAATATGTCGTTGGAGTCTTTGGTCTCTTTTTCCATCTCCCTTAGTTTTCAACTGAAGTAACAGTTAATTAGATTAAATTAAAATAGTGCGCAAAGATAGTAATTTTTAGCGTTTCGATCTTTGTAATTTAACTGATAGAACCGGAAATTGTTTTGAATTTCCGAATTACTTTCCGCATGCTACGATTAACATCGGTTCGGCTTGTGTGTTTTGATTTCCTATAGTG
>LUZO01000290.1 GCA_001603685.1 Bacteroidales bacterium Bact_23 | reverse complement strand
TTTATCGGTTCCTTCCCTACAACCGCCTCTTTTTCAAGTCCTGATGTATGTTCAAAGAAATAATCAAAAACATTCATAGCCTTTGTTAAATTATATTATCGGAAAATAATAAGGGTGAGCCCTGAGATATTCTGTGGTTTTTCTTTTTCTGGCAAAATTTTCAAAAATAATCTGTACCTCTTCGGCGGTCATTCCCATAACTTCCCCCACTTCTTCGGGTGAATAGTCGTTTTCGAAACCATACCACAAAGTGTCCATAATTTCGAACGGAAGCTGGAAGAAGAACTCCTCCTGCGTCTGTTCGGCGCTGTAGGTATCGGTGGTTGGGGTACGCTGAATGATCTCTTCCGGTACGCCCAGATGCCTTGCCAGTTGATATACCTGAGTTTTGTAAAGGTTGGCCTGCGGATAAAAGTCGGCACCGCCATCGCCGTATTTTACGAAAAAGCCCTGGTCAATCTCATGCTTGTTGGCCGTACCAATCACCATATAATACATTTTTTCGGCATAGTAGTACACCATCGACATTCTGCAACGCTGCTTGAAGTTCGATGCGGCCACAATCTGCAGGTACTCGTTTATGGGAATCACCTTACTTTTCTGGTTGCCATCCTTATCCACGATGGTAAGTGAGAATACCGGCGGAAGTTTCTGATCCATACCGGTTTTGTTGATTCCGATTTTCGATTTGTCGGTAAGCGGGTTGAACTCGGGGAAAACCCTTTTTATAGCTTCATCGCGCCTTTCATAGCACTTAAGCCCTTCGAGTGCGGGCCTGATGTTTTCAACGATATGGGGTACCCCGTATTTTTTGGCCAGTCTTTCGGCTATGCTTTCACTGTCAGGGTTTGAGTCCTTTTCGGGCATCATAACGCCAAAAACCCTTTCGGGGCCGATATAGGTTGCTGCAAGCGCCATCGAAACGGATGAGTCGATTCCGCCGCTGATGCCAACTACTGCTCCGCGTCGTTTATATTTTACAAAAATCTGCTCTTTTAGCATATTTCCCAGATGGTCCGACAAGGCTTCGATGTCCTTAATTTTCAGAATGTCTTTTGAAAAAGGAGGTTTCTTCAGATTCATAATAGATAAAGGTTTTATTTGATTTGGGTTAATTGCAAATATAGCTGAAATATTGAACAAATGCTAAGGGAATTCAAACATTTAAGTTGTAATACTTCAGCTCAGGTTGGTTGAAACGCCGGTATTGGTCAGAAAACAGAAAAGCCTGCAATAACAGGCTTTTTGTCAATAACTTAATCCGAATCAGTTTCCGTGAAGTTTCGAGCCGATCAGGTGAATGAACTCAGCCCGTGTTTTATCGGTCAGAAATGCGCCGGTGAAGTCGGAAGTGGTTGTTACCGAGTTCTGCTTTTGTATGCCTCTCATACTCATGCACATGTGCTGCGCTTCAATAACTACGGCTACTCCAAGCGGTTTCAGGGTGTTCTGTATGCACTCTTTTATCTGGGTGGTAAGCCTTTCCTGAACCTGCAGACGGCGTGCAAAAGCATCAACCACTCTGGGGATTTTGCTCAGTCCCACAATATAGCCGTTGGGGATATAGGCCACATGAGCCCTGCCAAAGAACGGAATCATATGGTGTTCGCACATCGAGTACACTTCAATGTCCTTAACCAGAACCATCTGCTGGTAGTCTTCCTTAAACATGGCTGATTTAAGAATGTCTTCCGGCTCCAGGTCATATCCGTGAGTGAGAAACTGCATGGCTTTGGCAACTCTTTCCGGAGTTTTAAGAAGTCCTTCCCTGTCAGGGTTTTCGCCGATCAGCTTAAGGATTTCCTTATAATGGCCTGCGAGTTTCTTAATGGTTTTCTGATTATACAGATCGCGTTTCTGATAACCGTTTTTTATATCGTAATCATCCATCATGTTCTCGATGATCATGCCTTTTACAATTTCACTGCTCATGGTGTTATGATTTTAATTTCCGTAATATTCAACAAAATTCCGTTCGGTTTCGTAAAGTTTAATGCAATGCAACCGGGCTCCTGCCTCCCTTACAGGAGCCTCAAGCTGCTCCCAGATGGCAATGGCCAGGTTTTCGGTCGAAGCCAGCCGCCCCGACATAAAATCAACCTCCAGGTTCACATTTTTATGATCGAGCTTGTCAATCACATAGCGGTTGATGATGCCGCTCAGCTCTTTCAGGTTGATCAGAAAACCGGTATCCGGATTTACCTCGCCTTTAACGGTAACAAAAAGTTCGTAATTGTGTCCGTGCCAGTTTGGATTCGAACATTTTCCGAAAACTTCCAGATTTTTTTCGTCGCTAAACTCAGGTTTGAAAAGGCGGTGGGCTGCATTAAAGTGCTCTTTGCGTGTAATATAGATCATTGTTGCTGTGCTGATAAGGAGGTGCGGTTCCCGGTTTCTGTATGTTTAACTAAGAATTACAATTGCTAAACAAAAGTATATGGCCAATGTTTGAAAGGTGTTGTGTTTTTGATATTAACCTGTTTTTTCAGGCCGTTTACTCTCCGGAATTATTTCTCCGCCGGGTGAGCGACAGAAACTGAAATACCTCGAAAAAGGTATAAATCAGGTAGAGTACAAAAAAACCGATGATAAATCTTACGGCATCGCTGCGGTTAAGCATGGCATAGGTCAGAATAATTGCCAGATACAGCAGTATCCTTACCACTGAATGCGTCATAAAGCCGTTTACAAATTTGGTGGTGTCGCCCGATTTTTTCTGAAGCAGCAGGAACGATGCAATGGATGCACCCATAAAAAACGCCAGTACAAATGGCATTGCGGGGCTCATGTGCTGCGGAATAAGAAGAAAAGCGGCAAGCATCAGCACTGCGCTGAAACCGGATAACAGCAATATTTTTTTCAGATACCTGTTCAGATTCTCCTTCATTTCTTCTTATTTTTATTGTTTACTTCCTTGATAAGCAACCAGATGGCCCCTGCCACCGATACCATTGACAGAATTAATGTAAAAACCGGAATCCTGATGTTGAGGTATTTATCGAGTTTAAATCCGCCTATCACTCCTGCTGCTATAAGCACTCCCATTTGCATTGCAATTGCGGAGAACCGGGCATAGGAGGCCAGCGGATTTTTCCACTCTTTTTTATTGCTATTGTCCTGCTTCTGCATAGGTTTCTGCCGGATAATTATCAGCAGGAGTATGCGAATCCATTTTGCAGGTTCCTGTAAACCTGGCTCCGGGCTCAATGGCAAGTTTATCGGTGTAGATCTCGCCGTGTACTATGGCAGTGGCTTTCAGCGAGAGCAGTTCTTCCACCTTTATGATGCCTTTCGCTTTTCCTTCGATATCGGCATTTATGCAGATGATATCACCTTCAACTGAACCGGTTGCCCCCAGAATAACCTTGCCGCCGGCGGTAACGGTTCCCCTCAGGGTTCCGTCAATTCTGATGTTGCCGTTCGATTCAATATCGCCAGTGATGTAGGTTCCCGATTGAATCAGGTTTGCCGACTGTACGGGTTCCGGTATGTTGTTCTTTGCCATTATGTTGGATTTTGTCTGCTAATTTCGGAAATTAATGGGGATGTGCTATTTTTTCAGATAGTTTTTTTCGAAAAACTGCTTGTAAGCCTCTGTGTTTTTCTCTTTGAAGAAAATCGGGTAATTCTCGGCCGAGATCAGGAATTGCTCATATTCGGCATCCTTGAAGCCTGAAAAAACATATTCGTCGTTTTTGATGCCGTTATAGTATCGGAACGCCTTTTCAAGATCGTTGAAACTGCTGATGGTAATCATCTGCCTGCTGTTGTCGAGCAATACACTGTTAACCTGAAGTGATTCAACGCTGTAGTTCTTTATGTTGAAGTCGGATATCCTGACCTTGGTGCCATAAACATTCACCGAAGTGCCGTCAACAATCAGGGCATAAAAATGCGTTGCCTTTGGATTGTACTTATACATACTGAAATCGGCCTGCTTCACTGATTTTTCATCTCCTGTGCTCACGGTTTCGCCCGGGCGTGTGGCAGATGTACCCTGTTTGCCTTCACCCAGAAGTCTGCGGGCGTAGTCAACCACATCGCTGTTGGGGTATTCGGCTATCAGTTTGTTCAATTCCACCTTCATGGTGTCCTGGTTCTCGGTTTTTCCCAGCGAAACAGCCCTGATAAAGGCAAATTTCGGCGAAAGTTCCTGATTGCTGTAGTTGGCAAGCGCATCGTTGCTGTAGATGATGGCTGTGCGATACTGCCCGCGGTTGAAAGCCAGGAAAGTTTCCTCGTAAAGCGACCTTACCCGTTCTCTGATGGCTTCCAGCTCAAGGTTGTAGTTGGGGTCTATCAGGATTTTTGCATAATCGCTGTCGGGATGGTTTCTGATGATGCTCTCCTTGTAACGGTTCATTTCGGCCTCATTGTTCAGGTCGCGGTTTATCCTGTAGAGGTGGTAATTCGTCTGAAGCGAAGCTTCATTTTCAGGAAAGCGGTTGTTGAGTTTTTCAAAGATTTCGCCAGCTTTCTTCTTATCGGAAAGTTCTTCCAGATAAATAATTCCGGCATTGAAAAGCGCCACGGCTATTTTCTGATTGCTGGCATCGATGCTTTCGGGGGTGAACGGCAGATTTTTCAGATAGGTTTCGCGGTTCTTGAAATCCTGTTTTTCCTGGCTGCCGCCTTTTCCGTCGGTGGTTGAATCGGCTTTTGCGATTGCTCCTCCCTCATCATCGAACATATCGCCCATTACCTCGCGTTTGTTGCTCAGTCTCCAGTTGTCTTCGAGCTTGCGCCTTCCCCATTTTCTGGTAAACTCACTGAAACCCATACTGATGGCAGTGGGGTTGTAGAAGTACCAGCCCCCTCCGCCAAGAGCCGAAGTTCCACGCATCGGATCAACAATCTGGCGTGTCTGCAGGCTTCCTCCGGCCATCTGCTGCAACCGTTCAGCCTCCTCGCGCCTTCTTTTCTCTTCTTCTTTTTTTGTGTATTCGGCAATGGCTTTATCAATGACTTTCAGGCGTTCTGCCTCGGGAAGCGAAGCCAGATGCTGAAGGCTGTCCTGAACATGCACAACCTGCAGGTTATCAACCAGTCGGGTCAGTATCTCGGTTCTGGATTCTATCTCCCTGAAGTTGGGGAAATCGCTGGGAAGCACCATGAGGGTAGTGTCATAGTATGCATGAGCGTTTTTATATTCATTCCTGCTGTAGTAAAGATCGGCAAGTTTCAGCGATGAGATTGATTTCTGATAATCGTTTGACAAACTGGTAGCAACTGATTTTCTCAGATGCCTGATGGCAAGGGTATCATTTTTGTCTTTCTGGGCAATATCGGCAAGGGCGTAATAGATCTGATCCTGAAAGTCCTTGTTTTTCATATCCTTAAGCATCTTTTCGAGCTCCCGGACAATCATCCTTCTGTCACCGGTATTTGCATTGTAAACCCTGGCAAGGTTGATGCGTGCATTGAATGCCATCTCAAAAGAGGCGGGGCTTTTCAGTACTTTGGTGAAATATTCGTTTGCCCTGCTGTTTTTGCCCTCTTTCTGGTAAATCTGGGCAAGGATGTAGTTCAGGCGGGTTTTTAGTTTGGCATTGCTGTTCAGCGGCAGCGCCTTTTCGATTTGCTCTCTGGCAAGATTTAATTTACCCTGCGCAATATACATATCCGCATAAACCAGCGGCAGCTCCTTGCGAACAGTCCAGGGAAGCAGTGTTTTTGCCGATTCGGCACTCAGTTCGTCGAGAACGGTTATTGCCCTTTCGTATTGCTTTTGCTGGCAGTAGGTTCTGCCCAGCCATAACCTTGCCTCGTACTGAGCCGGGTCATAAGGATACTGACGGCTGACATATTCGAAAGCCCTGCGGGCTGCATTGTAATCCTGCTTGTAAAAGTTGGCCTTCCCGATAAGAACATAGCTTCGGATTACCCATTTAACCTGCTCCTTTTTGTCGAAAAACATGGAATGGCGCTGAATTACCTTCGATGCCTTTTCTATGGCACGGTCCATCTGGGGGTTTAAGGACTGGGCGTTGCTCTGTGTGCCGTAGTTATTCACAAAGAGAATGGAAGCGTAATTGTCTTTCGCATTTTTGCGAAGATCGGAAACTCCTTCTTTCAGACTCTCATTGCCGTTCCAGTAGGCGTTGTAATGAGCAGTAAGATTATGGTATGCCCTCCTGCTGAAAGTATTCTTTTTCGTGGAACAGGAAGATATCAGTAAAGGCAGCAACAATGCGCAAAAGGCAACTTTTCGCAGGTTTACGGTATTTGTAGTCAAGGATATGCGGGTTTTCAGTTTCACTATAAATAACTGAGAATTTGCAAAATTATTTTATTTTTTTGAATCAGGGCCAAAACTAAGCAAATAAACCTTTGCTGCCCCATATTTGACAATACTTGTTATTTGGCTGTGATACAACAATATAATTGATTATTTTGAGTTAAAAGTCCGGCATTGCTCAGTGAGCATCTCTATTTTTACGATATTTGCACACTTGCATTCACATTGATAAACCCGGTTATGGTTGCCTTCAGGAAAAATTCTGAAACAAAGGATGAACGAAAGTTACGCTGGTATAATAAGCTGAGGGATAAGTACAGGCTCGTTATTCTCAATGAAAATACTTTCGAAGAGAGGCTTTCCATAAAGCTCACCCGGCTTAATGTATTTGTCATTACCGGCTTTCTGGCCATTATCCTGATTTTTCTGACCACTTATCTGATTGCATTTACGCCATTGCGCGAGTATATTCCGGGGTACAGCAATCCCTCACTGGAGAAGAATCTTTATGAACTGATGCTGAAAACCGACTCCATTGAGAGCGCCCTGAAAAGCCGCGATTTGTATATCGCCAACATCAAAAGTCTGCTCAGTGGCGAAGAGGTCTCTTTTCTGGGGCAGCCCTATCTGCCTGCCGACTCTGCTGCAAGAGAGGCCTACCTGGCAATCAGCAATACTAAATCGCGGGATGACTCACTGCTGAGGCGTGAGTATGAGAAGGAAAATCTCTATAATCTGAAAATTGATGAGAAATCCGGCTCAAAGCAGGATATCCCTCTGAGTAAATTCAATTTTTTCACTCCGGTTAAAGGGGTGATAACCAGTCATTTTGATGCCTCGAAGCGCCATTATGGGATTGATATTGCAACCGGGCAAAATGAAGCCATCAAGGCAGCCTACGACGGGATGGTTTTTTTTGCGGAATGGACGGCTGAAACAGGAAATGTAATTGCCATTCAGCATCCCGGATCGGTAATCACGGTTTACAAGCACAATTCCGTGCTTTTGCGCAAACAGGGCGCTTTTGTCAGGGCAGGAGAGTCAATCGCCATCATTGGAAATACCGGCACTTTTACAACCGGGCCGCATCTGCATTTTGAACTGTGGATTAACAGCGCCCCCGTTGATCCCGAGAAATACCTTACCTTCTGACCGGATTTATGTCTGCTGATACCAAAATAAAAAAAGTGGCCATCCTGGGTTCAACCGGTTCAATCGGATCCCAGGCGCTGGATGTTATCCGCCGGCAACCCGACTACTTTACGGTTGAGATTCTGTCGGCGCAAAGCAATGCCGATCTTCTGATAAAACAGGCGGCAGAGTTCAGTCCCAATGCGGTGGTAATTGGCGAAGAGGCATTGTATGATAAAGTGGCGTCGGCGCTGCAACCGCTCGATATAAAGGTATATACCGGTGAAGAATCGCTGGTGCAGATCGTTGAAATGGAAACGGTTGATATCGTACTGGTTGCTATGGTAGGCTATGCCGGACTTCGCCCGACGCTCAGCGCCATAGCCGCCGGAAAACAGATTGCCATTGCCAACAAAGAGACTCTTGTGGTCGCCGGCGAGCTGGTAACCGGATTGGCAAGGGAAAAGGGAGTCAACCTTTATCCGGTCGATTCCGAACATTCAGCCATCTTTCAGTGTCTGGCCGGTGAGTTTCACAATGCTGTGGAGAAGCTCTGGCTGACAGCCTCCGGCGGGCCGTTTCGCGGTATGAGCAGCGAACAGCTCAGACGGGTGACCAAAACGGAGGCCCTTTGTCATCCCAACTGGACAATGGGCTGCAAAATTACCATCGACTCGGCTACGCTGATGAACAAAGGGCTTGAGGTAATCGAGGCCAGATGGCTTTTCGGCCTCGATGCCGACCGCATTGATGTGGTGGTGCATCCGCAGTCGGTCATTCACAGCATGGTGCAGTTCTGCGATGGAAGCATCAAGGCTCAGATGGGACTGCCCGATATGCGCCTGCCCATTCAGTATGCATTGGCATATCCGCACAGGCTCTGCACAACATTTCCCAGATTCGATTTCATGCAATATCCCGAACTGACCTTTGAACAGCCCGACCGCGGGAATTTCCGTTGTCTTCAGCTTGCTTACGATGCCCTTGAAACAGGAGGGAATATGCCGTGTGTGCTGAATGCAGCAAATGAGGTTGCCGTTCATGCATTCCTGCATGACAAAATTGACTTTACGGGCATTCCCCGTATTATTGAAGATTGTATGCAGAAAGTTGCGTTCAATGCTGCAACCGAATTTGAGGTTTATGCCGAAACCGACCGTGAAGCACGCCGGATTGCACAGACACTCGTTTCCAGACATCCAAAATTCACCTGAACTAAAACCCTGAATCTTTGTTAAATTCATTTATTTTTTCCAACCCTTACTATGGAGATACTAACTAAAGCAGCACAATTACTTTTAAGCCTGTCAATACTTGTCATCTTTCATGAATTCGGACATTTTATTGCTGCAAAAGCTTTCAAAACCCGCGTTGAAAAGTTCTACCTTTTCTTCAATCCCTGGTTTTCACTCTTTAAATTCAAAAAAGGAGAAACGGAATACGGCCTTGGCTGGCTGCCACTTGGCGGTTATGTGAAGATTTCGGGGATGATTGATGAATCCATGGATAAGGAGCAGATGCAACAGCCTCCCCAGCCGTACGAATTCAGAAGTAAACCGGCGTGGCAAAGGCTGATCATTATGCTGGGCGGCGTTACCGTTAATATTTTACTGGCAATTGCCATTTACATAGGAATGCTGTGGGTATGGGGCGAGCAGTACCTGCCAACCTCTGAGGTTAATAAATATGGTATTGTTGCCGATTCGGTGGCTCAGCAGATGGGGTTGCGCAACGGCGATAAAATACTCTCGGTTGATCATGAATATGTAGAGGATTTTCATAAAATTCCCGGAAAGATAATTCTTGATAAGGCGAAGTCGGTGCAGGTGGAGCGCGACGGACAGGTTGTAGATATCGTCATCCCCGAAGGATTTCTGGCCCGGTTGCTCAAACACCAGTCGCCCGAGTTTATCACTTTCCGCGTTCCCTTTTATGTTGCCGGCTTTTCTGCCGATTCTCCCGCCAAAGAGGCCGGCGTTGCCGAAGGTGACAGAATTGTGGGCATAAACGATGTGGAGGTGCTCTATTTTGACCAGTTCAAAGCTGCAATACCGGCATACAAAAATCAGGACATCAGCCTGAAGGTACTCAGGGGAGAGGATACCCTCTCTTTTGCAATGAGGGTGCCTGAAGCCGGTATTATAGGGGTTGCCACAAGTTACGCCAACCTCTTTACATTCAGTGAGAAAGAATATTCATTTGCAGCGGCTATCCCCGCCGGCTTCGTTAAAACCTGGAAAGGAGTGGGTAATTACCTGAAACAACTGAAACTGATCTTTTCGCCCGAGGTAAAGGCTTATGAGTCGGTTGGCGGATTCATCACCATCGGTAAAATATTCCCCTCCACATGGGACTGGCAGGCATTCTGGAGCCTTACCGCATTTCTGTCAATAATGCTGGCCATCCTCAATGTGCTTCCCATTCCGGCACTCGATGGCGGACATGTACTATTTCTTCTGTTCGAAATAGTTTCAGGCCGCAAACCTTCCGATAAATTCCTGGAATATGCTCAGGTGGTAGGAATGATTATCCTTTTCGGCCTGCTGATTTTTGCAAACGGGAATGATATCATCAAACTTTTCAGATAACGGCAGATTCTGAATCTTTCTGCTGGATGCTCATTTACCCTGGATTTGGTACTGAGATTAACTCAGATCATTTCGGGCTGTGATATAGCAACAGGGGATTTCGGGCTATCCGTACAAGACAGCATATAAAAATGGCAGCCGTTTCAGCTGCCATTTCCTTTAATCATGCCGGTTTTTCCGGTATGGCGGGTTTCCGGTTCCTGGTTTAATCTTCCAACTTATCTTTCAGTGATTTGAATCCCTGCCCGATAATCTCGTTGGCATCCATTACCGTAAGGAATGCTTTCGGATCCACCTGATTGATAAACTCCTCAAGCATGGCAAGCTCGCGGCGGTTCACCACGGTGAATATCACCTTTTTCTGGCTTCCGTTGTACATGCCTTCGCCCGAAAGGAAAGTGCCGCCCCTGTTCAGGTCGTTGATAATCTTATTTCTGATGGCTTCGTACTGATCCGAAACAATGAAGATGGTTTTTTCATACGAAACCCCTTCGAGCACAGCATCGATCACCTTGCCCATGACAAAAATGGCAATCCATGAGTAAAGGGGAATGTGCCAGTCGGCAAATGCAATGAATCCTAGCAATACAATGATTGAATCCACACCCATCATAAGCTGGCCAAGCGGCAGCCTGGTATATTTTGCCAGAATCATGGCAATCACATCGGTACCTCCGGAAGTAGCCTTCGATTTGAAAATAAGTCCGACACCTATACCAATCAATGCTCCTCCAAAGATTGATGAGAGCAGCGGGTCGCTGTCGACCAGAGGTTTGTATTCGCTGTAATAGGAGATTGTATCAACAAATATGGAAGTGAGGAAAAATCCTGCAACCGTTTTAGTCCCGAAGCGGGGCCCCAGAATTTTGGTGCCAATAATCGTGAGCGGTATATTAAACGCCAGAGCCGTCAGCCCTACGGGCCACCCCATCAGGTGATGGATAATGATGGAAATGCCATAAATACCGCCGGGGACAATCTTATATGGTGTGATAAAAAAGACATATCCGGCTGCTACCATCAGGGTTCCGACTGCTATCAGGCCATACGAGATAAACCATTTCCGGGTAAAGAGTCTTTCTTTTTGTAGAAAAGCCATTGCTTATTATTTAAGGTGAAATTTTATTTTGATTGTTGTTAATTCTGTCGGGCTACTCGGCAATCTTATCACGCAGCGATTTGAAGCCTTCGCCCAGTATCTCATTGGCATCCACAACAGTAACAAAGGCATTCGGATCAACCTGATGGATATATTCCTCGAGGATAGCCAGTTCACGGCGGTTCAGCACTGTGAAGATAATGGTCTTTTCAGCGTTGTTGTACATCCCCTTGCCCGGAATATAAGTTCCTCCGCGGTGAAGATCCGAGATAATCTTTTTTCGGATAAGTTCGTATTCTTTTGAGATGATAAACAAAGTTTTGTCGTAATTGATTCCCTGCATGGTAATATCTATCACTTTTCCAACAATAAATATCTGAATCCATGAATAGAGGGGGATTTTCCAATCCTTAAACACGATAAGGCCGAAGAGTACAATTACGGAGTCCACATATATCATCAGCTGGCCGAGCGGCAGTTTGGTATATTTTGCAATAATCATCGCCACGATATCCGATCCGCCCGAGGTGGCTTTCGATTTAAAAATGAGCCCCAGGCCAAAACCTACCAGCACACCGCCGAACACGCAGGCCATCAGCACATCGCTTGCAAGGCCCAGCGGGTCGTTTTCGCCCACAAGCATGGTGAGCAAATCCATAAAAACAGAGGAGAGTACAAAACCTATTACCGTTTTTATGCCAAATCGCGGCCCGAGTATTTTTATACCTATTATAGTAAGAGGGATGTTCAACAACAGTCCGAACAGCCCCACCGGAATACCCGTAGGCCAGAACGAAAACATGCCCTTGGTAAGATAATGCACTACGATGCCTATACCATAAACACCCCCGGGAACGATATTATAAGGATTGATGAAAAAGACAAAACCGGCTGCCAGAATAAAAGATCCGACAACAATGAGTGAGTAGGAGATAAACCATTTTTTGGAAAAAAGTTTATCGTTCTGAACAAAGGCCATGCTAAGTTATTGTTATTCAGTAATTTTTGAATAATTAGAAAATTTTTGCAAAGGTATGTACATTTTTGCTTGAAAAATCTAACCTTCCAATCATTCGGATAACTATTTTTTTAATCAATAAATGCCTGTGTATCAGAAAGGTTTCAATCCTTTCCCACTGATTTTATTGATAACCGGCGGCTTTTAAAGCAATTAGAGGTGATTTTTTTGTTCAACCATAGAAATATACAAGGAAATTGTTACTTTTGTTGCTTCCAAAGATTAAAAAAACGGACTGAATAATAATTCAGCCGTTTGATTGTTATTTATGCTGCAGGTTGGTATTAGAGGAGAACAGGTACGGAACGGTTTTGGAGGTTTAAAATAAACTAAGGTGTTACCAAAAAATTAAAAGGATCCTTAACCGGACCTGAAGCATTATTTTTCCGGGAATGACAGGAAAGAAACTCATTGAAATAATCATAAAGCCGGTGAACCATCTGAAGCCTGCGGTATTGTTATCGCTTATCAGCATTTTTATGTGCACCGGATCGCTTATTGCCCAGCAGGAGCCGCAGTTTACGCTGAATATGTTTAATCATATGGCCGTTAATCCTGGTTATGCCGGCTTGCGCGATGCCATTACCGTTACCGGCATTATGCGGCAGCAGTGGATTGGGATTAAGGACGATGAGGGGCACAGGGTATCACCCGAAAGTATTGTTGTATCGGGCGACTCTCCGGTGCGTTTATTAAGAGGTGGGGTAGCAGCTACCATTATGCAGGACAAAATCGGTTACTTTAAAGATATATATGTCAGGCTGGGATATGCATACAATCGTCCGGTAGGCGATGGGGAGCTGGGAATCGGGTTCAATGTGGGCTTCCTCAACAAATCGCTTGATATGGGTAAGCTGAAACCGGTTGACGACGACCCCATTCTGAAAGGAGCCAATGAAAGCACCATGTTCACCGATCTGGCGTTCGGCGTATTTTATCAGCAACCCGGCGGCCTGTATGCGGGATTGTCGGCCACTCAGTTGCTTGAGGGCTCACGCGAATTTGGCAACGGCGGATTGGATTACAAACTCAGAAGGCACTATTATGCTGCTGCAGGGTACGAAATAACCTGGATCAGAAATCCGGCCTATGTTCTTATCCCGGGCGCATTTGTGAAGTTCGACGGAACCACGGCACAGGTTGACCTGAATGCCAGATTACAATATAACGAGAAGTTTTGGGGCGGCCTTACCTACAGATTTCAGGAAACAGCCGCAGTAATGGTTGGAATGAGCGTAAAGGATTTGAGTTTCGGATACGCTTATGATATACCTCTTTCAAAAATAGGTGGAGCAGGGAGCCATGAGGTTATGCTGAGGTATAGTTTTAAGCTGGAATTGGAGAAGGCAAGAAGAAGTTTCAGAAATACTCGATTCCTTTAATCACAAAAAAGTTGCATTAATAAATTATATTATTATTTTTGTCGGTCTAAAAATACGGATAGCGGCATACTAAAAAGCAGCCCAAAACCGTTATTTGCATTAAAATCAGGAATAAACATGAAAAAACTCTTCAACTACATCATTGCAGCCCTTATCCTGAGCAGTTGCGGAAACTCCGGAAATGGCGAACTTGTTGGTGTAAAAAAGCGCGAGAAATTTTACCAGCCCGATCCATTCGGAATGGCTTACATTCCAATGGGTAGCTTTACCATGGGGGTTGGTGATCAGGATGTGCCGTATGCACATATCAATGATCCGAGAACGGTCTCAGTGAGTGCATTTTACATGGATGAAACCGAGATCACAAATAATGAGTATCGCCAGTTTGTATTCTGGGTAAGAGACTCCATCGCCAGGCGTAAACTCGGCGAAATTAAACCGGAGGTTTATCTTATTGAAGAAAACAAAAAAACAAAAGAGACATACGACCCTCCTTTCCTGAACTGGAAGGCCAACATTAAATGGAATGGCGAAGAGGAGCGTGAGGCTCTTGAGGAAATGTTCCTGCCCGAGCATGAACGCTATTTCCGCCGCAAGGAAATTGATACCAGAAAGTTATTCTATGAATACTACTGGGTCGATTTCAAGGCAGCAGCCGGAAAAGATTATTCAGGCGGCGATCCGGTAAATGCCGGTCTGGCCAACCGTCCTCAGGGTCTGAAAGACCGCTCGCTGTATGTCCGCAAAGAAATTATCAATGTTTATCCCGATACCCTTGCCTGGATTCACGATTATGCCTACGCATATAATGATCCGATGACCGAGAGGTACTTCTGGCATCCGGCCTACGACAATTATCCTGTGGTAGGGGTAAACTGGAAACAGGCAAAGGCTTTCAGCATCTGGAGAACCGAACTGCTCAGAGCTTATCTGAACAGTAAGGGCAATGCCGTTGTAAACGAATTCCGTCTTCCTACCGAAGCTGAATGGGAATGGGCTGCCCGTGGCGGAAACTCCTTCAGCCCGTATCCGTGGGGAGGCCCCTACACCCGCAACGAAAAAGGATGCTTCATTGCAAACTTCAAGCCGCTGCGCGGAAACTATGTTGACGATGGCGGACTTACCCCTGTAATTGTTGCCCACTATCCGGCCAACGACTTCGGCCTGTACGATATGGCAGGTAATGTTGCTGAGTGGACAAATGACGCTTTCGACGAAAGTGCCTATAACTTTACCTGGGATATGAACCCTGCATACAGCTATAATGCCAAGGACAGCGATCCGCCTGCACTCAAACGCAAAGTGGTAAGAGGTGGCTCGTGGAAGGATATTTCATATTACCTGCAGGTAAATGCCCGTACCTATGAATTCCAGGATACAGCAAAATGCTATATCGGATTCCGCTGCGTGCAGAATTACATGGGCCGTCAAAAGCATGACAATCCGGCAAGGGCATCGAAAATTTACAACTAAATTTCGATTACCTGCCCGCAACTTATTTATTAATAGTAAACTTTAATCACTCAACAAATTAAACACACTACTAATC
>LUZO01000289.1 GCA_001603685.1 Bacteroidales bacterium Bact_23 | reverse complement strand
GATGTACATAGTCGGTCATCAGCGGGCTTTCTCCCTGCAGGCTGTCCGGCGGATAGAGGAATGCAGACCTGAACGGATAGATATCCAGTTCTGAGTAACCTGAGCTGAACAGTCCGGCAACTCCTGCAATATAGAGCTGTCCGTAATTCAGGTTGGTGTAGGTATAGGTCTCTTCGGGTGTATTGCCAACAAGGGTTCCATCGAGGAACACGCCATATTGCTCAATTTCAACACCTCCTGAAGAAATCATAACATCGTCGATGGCCCAGCCTGAAGCCCACGCTCCGCCGTCATCCGAATGGAATGCAAGCCATACGCTGCTAAGGCCATTGGCGCCTGAGAACTGAGTAAGGTCAACCTCAAGATTCTGCCATGAGCTGACTCCACTAAGGTTATAAATAACTGTCCAGGTAGCTCCTGCGTCAGTACTGAGTTCAATGGTTGCCATCTGACCGTATGCAGCGTTGAAGAAGCTGGCAAAATTGAGTTTGTATGCAGGAAGATTGGTCCAGTTCATTTCAGGAGTAATCAGATAGTCGCAGCAGCCATTGTTGGTTGAGCTGTTGTCGTCATTGGCTACGGCATATCTGGTATGAGCCGGAATCTGGAAGTATGTGGTACTGCCATTGGTAGTTCCATACCATCCCTGTCCGCTGGTGGTTGCAGTCCAGCCGGCCGGCGGGAATGCTGTTCCTTCGAAGTCCTCCAATACGGCAACGCCCAGCGGTCCTTCCCATGTAGCAACAAGGGTCAGCGGATCAACATACAGGTTGCGCGGTTTGAATTTGGTCTCAAGGAGCATAATGTCAATTACGCGGTCACCCGTAATGTTTACATTTATATCGTAGGGGTCAAATCCCTGCAGGAATGCATGGATGTCATAGTGTCCAAGCCATACTTCGGGGAAAACAACCTGTCCGCCTGCGGGTACCGTAGCGGTATAAACCTCGTAAGGATAATCCAGTCCTGTGAATGAGAGGGCTGTTCCTTCGGGACTGCCACCGGTGGTGAGGGTTACATTAACCGTAATTTCAGCAAGCAGTTTATGTCCTACTATGTTGGAAAGTATTGTATCGGAAATTGATCCGTTCGGGTAGTTGGCGGCAACTCCATAAGCATACCAACCTGCAGGCAGGCCTGCCCATGTGGTACCACCATCGGTATAGGTAGTAGCGGTAATGGCGTTGCCCAATCCTGTAGCGTTTCCGACAAGCGGGCTGCCATTGGGGTTGAAGTTGCTGTAACGCACGAGCCTGTAGCTTGTTACTGCCCTGGTGTTATCGGTAAAGTCAGTTGAAGCCCTGTAGGTTGCACTGCCTTCGTAACCGGGAGCAGCCAGCGGCATCGACATGGAGATTGCATCAGGTTCTTTCACCGGAATGAGAAGTTCACCCGGAGTAGCAGCAACAACTGCATCGGATTCTGAAGGTACGCCCGAAACAACTGCACGGATCATCATATCCTGGTAAGCCGATACCAGCCAGTTGCCACCGGTGGCAACATTGCGGGTATAGCTGCGGTACAATGTGGGTAAGGTCTGGTCAATACCAACGGGTGCGCAATTGGGTGAGAGCGAGCCCTGAACCATAACGATATAGAAGTTACCACTGGTAATTTCAACATCAAAACCGCCAAAGGTTACCCATCCGTAATTGTCAACCGTTACTGATATTGAATCGAGAACTGCACCCGGCATACCATTGGTTCCGCTGGCATCCATTACCATTGCTCCGAATGTCTTACCGATAAATCCGGTATTGTTATTCGGGAAGCTGCCATCGCCCACATAAATCTTACCTCCAATGACGGTAACAGGGTAGCTGGCAGGGGTGAATTTAACAGCGCTCATATTGCCCGGAACTGCCCATGCAAAGTAATTTTCTGCTGAACCGTCATCGTAGATGATCTCATAAGGTCCGGCGCCGGCACCCCAGGTAACAACGCACTGGGTATCGGTTTCATTTACTTCAGCATAAACAAATGCAGGAGGATATGACTCTTCCCAAAGTTCGGCATCAAGCGGGGTAACCACTCCTGCCAGTGCGGTGGTGTCATATTCAACATAAGTCTGGAAGCCTGTCTTCTCAAATCTTACATTATACCTACCAGGATTAACCATCAATGAATATTCACCATCGGGGTTGGTCATGGTCTGGAAGGTGGCAAGATCTCTTGTGGAGTTATGCATTACACCGGTCTTTCTTCCGCTGTCTTTCGAAATTCCGCATGCCTCAATATTACCCGGCTGAATCAGTCCGGCGGTATTAACTGTTTCGGGTGCGGCCGAAAGGGTAACTGCGGCATTTCCAATAAACGCATTGACCCTCATCAGGAATGTGCAGGGATATCCCAGATCGATAAGATTATACATATCACCGGCGCTGGTGCGATATCTTCCGTAGCCCGGATTGGAGTTGGGGCCGTTTTCGTCCATACCAAGGAATCTGGTATTACTTGGGAACAAATTCCAGTGTGCTAAAGCGTAGAACGGTCCGCTGAAATTAACACCGGTTACCGGTACGGTGTACCAGCCCTCGTTAACAACTGAGAACGGATCGGAAAATCCCATTGAAACTCCTGCATTGTTGAAGAACTCAACAACAAAATTCGCGCTTGCATTTGCATCACCACTATAGAAATACAATTCCAAACTGTTGATTTCACCGGATAATGATACCGGGAAATAGTTTCCAAGGTAAGCATCGGCGTTGGCGTTGATTCTGAGTCCATCTTCAGCAGTGCCGTCATCATAGGCAAATGTTGTAAAGTATCCGGTAGGCTCGGCAGTAACCAGTACACCATTCAGCGGAGCGCCGTTTAATGCATTGGTGACAATTCCTTCAAACTGAGCCGGAACAAATACATACATCTCGTTGGTGATGGTAACACTCGGGTTGCTCAGGTCGTTCGATTCCAGAACCAGATCTTCGAAATACGAGTAACCGGGTTCATAATCGGTGGCATCCCAGGTAATGGTAACGGTTCTGCTGCCTCCCGGAGGAACGGTTCCCTGTGCCGGAGAAACAGCGACGATAAATCCGCCGGCCTGAACATCGAGGGTATAATCCTCAACCTCGCCATAGGTGAAATTACCGCAGGGAGCCATGGTGCCGCTAAATTGCAGCCTGATTCTCATACGGGTAGGTCCTGCAAGTGCATCGTCGGGAACAAGGATGTTTCCTGTAAACGAAGCGCCTCCGCCCTGCTGGGTAAGTGCATAATATTCACCGGCATCATCAAAGCTTTCGTTCTGATTCCAGTCAACATACACTCCGCAGATATCACTTGACCAGGGGCTGGGGTTGGTAATGGTTATCGGATAGGTCTCTCCCGGAGTAACTTCTGCTGAAATATGGGTATAATCAGCATAGTTGGTACATGCTGAAGAGTTATCAATTGTAACAAACTGTACCCTGCTGATGTACTCATCGCAGGTAGAGCTGGTTGATGTACAGTAAGCCAAAGGAGCCCGTGAACCGCCATCGGTTACCCAGTCGGGGAAGCTGAAAGCAAGGGTTCCCTCTCCGGTATTGGAGATGGTAACAGTTTGGGTAGCCTGTGTATTTACCCATACTTCGTCGTAAATGTACAGAGGATCAACAAAAATAACCGGGTTGGGCCACTCAAGCTCAACGGGTCCGGCCGGTGCTGACAATCCTTCATCATATACAGCCTGTACGGTATAGAAATAGGTACCAAAGCCCGGAAGCATATCGGTGTACATAAGGGCTGAGGTAGTACCAACAGCAACTCCGTTGCGTTTTACCACAAAGTTAACAAAGCCATCGCCCGGATCAAATGCCCAGCTCAGGTTAGCCTGCCCGGTAACTGCATTGGCCAGTACGGCGGTCAGGTCGGTAGGAATTGCCAGAGGCTCTCCAACCACTGTCATGGTAACAGGAACCACAACAGTACCTACCTCAGGATCTGAAGTAAAGGTAACTTCTGCCTGGTAAACATCACCGGCTTCTGCTCCGGTTGCATTGAAATAGGCAGGGTTATTGAAGTTATGGAACCCTGTTACGGTGCCGTCATATTCACCAAGGGTGAGCCAGCCGCTTGCGCCGCCGCCACCTCCGCCGGTACCGTTAAGAATGAAAGGCATACCCTGAGGGCCAACATCAGTTACAGCCTGCCATGCCGAACCGGTCCACTGAATGGCATTTCCGGTTGTGGTCTGTCCCGGAATGGTTACCGGAGGAACCCACGGACCGCTTGCCAGACTTCCTGCAGTTGCCCACTCAACCCAATATGTACCGGGTGAGAGGGTAAGACCGGGAGTACCGGCAACTATCTTCATAATGGGACGGTTGGTCGATCCGCCGGGGCCGTCGTCGTTGCGGTAGATATTTGTCCATGCAGTACTGGTCATGCGGTTTGTAGTCATATCGCCCCAGATAACGGTGCCTCCGGCATTGGGGGGACCGTTGTAAACACGGCAAAATACACCGGTAAAGGTACTTGTGGTTGATGATCCGGTCTGGTAACCAAAGAATTCAATATTCTCAATGTTCCAGTTACCGGTTACGGTAAAGTCGTCAGCCACACTATATCCTGCAGTATTGCTGAAATTCGACCCGTAAGTGCCCATACCAAGATTTGTCTGCAAAATACTTTCATCGGCTCCGCCTGCTCCGGTTCCGGGGCTGTTAACCAGCGGCCCGTTATTGAAGAGAATGGCTCTGCTGCTTCCCAAAGGCACAGTAGTCTGCTGGAAATTAGCTGAACCGGCATTGATTGACACATCGGCAGCATCCTGTGTTACCGTTGCAGCTGTACGCGACTGATTTGCGCCGGGAGCTGCCGGTGCTACGCTGTGTGATGCACCATCGGACAGATAAGCCACTTCAGCTTCCCAGTTCAGAGTGCCATCGCCATTGTTGGCAATATTCAAAGCACCTTCATACAACTGGTTCGGATGAACCGTTACGCTATATGGATTGGGGGTAACAGCCATAGTAGGACGGGGCAGTTCAAAATTCTGGAATGTGGTTTCACCGGGGGTGATCAATACATTATTAACCGTAACCGGGTTATATCCAGCCTTTGAAGCCTCCATCGAATAGATACCCATAGCAATATCAGGAATCTGATAAGCGCCGTTAAAGCCTGACATGGCAGCAAAATCGCCATTATCTCCGGTTGCGGTAACCAGGGCGCCGGGTATGGGAACACCATATCCATTGGTAACAAATCCCTGAACAATACCTGTCGGAAGTACTGCCGACGGCTCAATGGTCATATAAAGGTTTGCACGGGTGGTATATGATGCACCCGCCGTCGGTATGATACAGCCGTCTGTACCATCCTGATGCTGATGAGCTACAAGGCCGGGCATAACGGTGCCATATACGCTGGAATTTCCATTCCAGTCTTCGTTGTCAAAACAAATATTAATAAGCAGATTTGAGATTCCATCCCACGCAAAGGGAACCTGCAGGTCAATCATCTGCTGGCCGGTTGCCGGAACAGTATAGGTTCCGGAATAGACATTGGTCCAGCCGGTTTCAACAAAACCCGCAATGGTTGGGTTGGGATAGTTCTGCATATCAATATTGAAGCCCTCCATTAACAGGGCATTTCTGGTGCTTACATTAAATCCGATGGAGATAATGTTGCCGGGCAGTCCGCCGGCTGCCAGAATTTCGCTTGCAGGATATAAGAACTGAGTTCTTGAATCCTCATAAATGGTATAAAAAGGATAGCCGGCCGTTGTTGTTCCGGTTCCTACCTGAACATCTATGGTAGTAACAGGCGGAGGAGCAATGGTCAGTCTTACATTGGGGCGGTTTGTCTGTGTGCTGCCGCCGATCATGGAACATCCTGCCTGGCTATCGGCATTGCGACCCCATGTTTTGCCGGATGCTGCGGTAGCATACACAGCGGAACTTCCACTCCAGCCGGTGTTGTCAAAGCAAACCTGCACCAGCAGATTTGAGGTGCCGTCCCACAAAAAAGGATTATCCAGTACAATTGTCTGCCATCCGGTAGCTGGAACCGTGTAAACAGCCGAAAAGACATTGGTCCAGCCCGACTCCACGAATCCGGTTAACGATGTGGCAGTTGTCATCTGCATATCGATATTGAAACCGTTAAGTGCAATGGCATTTCTGGAACTGAAGTTAAACCCGATTTCAGTAATTAACCCATCCATTCCGCCGGCGGCCAGAATTTCAGCAGCATCATAAATGATCTGGGTTCTGGCATCCTCATAAAGTGAATAGAAGGGAAAACTGCTGACTGCTGTACCCGTACCGATTTCTACGGTAACCTGGGCCGAAAGATTCAGGGCAAAAAAGAGCGCCATTATGGCAGTAAGCCACAAGCGCCAACCCTTTCTTTTTGTAAATTTTTGCATAGTAAAGAATTTTAGTGAATAATAAGGCGAATTTTCAGTAATTGGTTTTGCAATCATTCAATCACACAGCTATTC
>LUZO01000288.1 GCA_001603685.1 Bacteroidales bacterium Bact_23 | reverse complement strand
ATCCAAATTATCAAAGAACGAAATAGACACACAGCCTTGGGATTTTGATGATGATGATAACCAGCTAATTATGTTCAAACCCAATTTTTTATTGTCAAATTCATATAAATTCTTTATCCCATCGTTATCGTGATCGTGGTTAGTTAAGAAGCCCACCTGGCCTGCGAGAATTACTTTGCCGCGTTCATACTCTAGAGCGGCAAGAAAAGGCGGACAGCTTCCAGCTTCGTAATATCTTCCATGGTAGCCTGTATATGAATCTTGATCTCCAGAGATTAGACATATAGCGTCGGGATTAGTTAAATTTAAAGAGCTTGATAGACCCTCACAGCAAGAAACAATATTCACGCCATCTGTTACGGGATGATTCGTAATGTAAGGTCTATGAAAGTTGATACATCCTTCCCCACAGTCGGGATCGCTATCTGTAGGATCGTATATTATATCATCATTTAACTTCAATCCAAAAACGTCTCCAATTTGATTAATTGGAGCTACATCTATTGGCAATTGTGCATAATCAACCCACGACCAACCGCACTCCAAAAGGAAAAGTCCTCCTCCATCTTCTACAAATCCTCTAATTGCGGCAATCTCATCATCGGATAAAAGTTTTACTCCGCTATCAAAAGAGTATTTCCCCACAAATCCATTAGGAAATACAAATACATCATAATCATTCAATATATCATATGTTATGGGGCCTGTCGTTAAAGTGTCCACGGTATAGCCCTCGTTACGTAGTTCCTCTGCAAAGTCAATCAGACTTGCATCGATGCACGCGGTCCAAAATTGATTGTGAGATTCATCAAATAAAATTGCTCCGTCTGCCCCTGCAGCTAATGATGGCGTCAATAGGCACCCATATATGAGGAGACGCGCCATTATCCCCATTATCTTCAACTTAGACCCTCCTAATCGAAATCATGTCTTTATTAATAATAAACCTTCGGCCAACTTGATTATATATTCCAATGGGCATACCCCTCATACTGCTCCAGAATCATCTCCTTCGTCCTGAAGCTCCCGTACCTCTCGACGTCCTTCCTCTTGACGATGGGGAAGGTCTCCAGAATGTAGTCCAGCTCCTCCTTCGTCAGCCCGTAGAGGTGGGCGTAGATCGCGTCCAGCTCCGCCCGCAGGACGGCGCGCCGATCTTCATCCCACCGGAAGGGGGCGGGCTTTCCGTCGACGAGGGGGTTACCCGGGAACCATCGGTTCCAGGTCTCGGCGCCCACCTCTTCGAGGATGTCCTGGGCGAAGGGCAAAAGGTCCCAGGCGGTGTAGGTGAGCTCCACGACTTTGGGGACGATGAGGTCGAGGAGCTCGGGGGTGTACCGTTCGGGCGGGACGACGGGGAGTTGCTTGACGATAAAATTATTAAAATTGTTACCACTTACTTTTTGTTTACATATGTAGTCGAAAACAAAGCATGAAAAATTAGCCGCAATACTTGATTGCAGTTTCGCTGAATAATTTGATATCAAGGCTGTTATCGAATTGCCAAACCCTGATAGTGGGATAATAGAAGCTATTGCTGTACGAGCATTTGTGGCACTCGTTATACTCATGTATCCAAAAGCCCAGCCTCTAGAATAGAATTCTGTAGGAATAGAACCTTTAGCATCCGCGGAATTAATCCAATATCTGGGCATCGCTAAATTGTATGGATTCTGTTTTTCTTCATTGTTCAATATGCGAGATTCTGCAGAACGCTGTAATTTTATTTTTTTATTTATTGTACTTGCTAATCGGTGATCTAAAATGTCTATCATCCGCCCTTCGTATAGCGGTAGCCAAAGATCATCATTCGTTACTAATCGGTTCCCTTTCAGCTCAAAACCCCCAGACTGCAACTCTTCTTTCGTGCGAAATTGGCCAGAATCATTGGTCATATGGAACATTGTGGTGAAATGAATATTCCACGGGTTCTCTCCACTATCCTCGTTTATAAGAACTGGAACAATTTCATACATTTTTAGCGTAAGATCTGCGTCTTTCAAACTACGGAAAATAGGACATGTTTTTGTATTAGGATTTATCCGCGCCAGATCATCTCGGTTTAGTGAAAAGTGACGTTTTGCGTCAGCTAAATCATCCATTTTATGTAAAAAGAATGCAAAGTCTGCTGCTGGAAATCCCTTGCCTGTGGTGGTCAAGAGGCAAAATCTCATTCGATAGTATACGTCTGCGAACAGTGTTCTCTCCCGGTTCTCAAAGTCATAGAGGCTTACTAATCTGCCATCTTCGATCAGATGAGTGAAGAAATCCTTATAAGTGTAGTCCGTGGCTATCCCGCTCGGAATGATTATACCGGCCCTCCCTTCTGGCCTTATTGCAGATTGCGCCAGCTCGGCGAAGACTGCGTAGGTGTTAACGTCGCCTACGCCTGTCAGCGGGAACCTTCCAGAGTCGCGGATGAATCTGCTCTCGCCCTCGCTCTGCCGCAAAGCTTCTTTGTATTCGGCATCCAGTGCGGGATTCCTCTCGACCAGCCTCCTTATCAGCCTCTTTCTGGCGGCTGCCGTCGGAGCGTTCGCCACCTCTGCATCCTTGGCGGCGAAGAACTCCTTCTCCTGTAGCTTAATCCGCTCCCACGGCGGATTCCCCAGCACCACATCGAACCCGCCCGCTGCGAAGACGGCGGGAAACTCCAGGTGCCAGTGGAAGAACCTGTGCTTTTCGGCCAGCTCTCCGACCTTCTGTAAAAGGGGATCGCCCTCGGGGACGTCCTCGGATCCGAGCCGCCGGGCCTCGGCGGTGGTGGGGAAGGGCGCGCCAACGTCGTCGAGGGGAGAGAAGAAGGCCGCCGTCCAGGCGTCGGCCTCAAGCCTCTTCCTCTTCAGCTCCTCGGTCTCCAGGAGCTTCCTGTAGGTCCTGCACTTCTCGGCAACGCCTTCTGAAGAGTCCTCCTTCATCCCGGAGAGGGAGGCGAACTCTTCGGCGTAGCGGGGCCTCTTTGAGTCCTCGCCCCAGGTGTCGATGGTCGATCGGTTCTTCCGCTGCCTCTTGTTCAATTCCCGGAAGTGCTTCGCCACCTTCTTGTCGTCGCCGGTGACAGGGTTGAAGGCGCCGTCGGGGACCCCACCCTCGATCAGCTCGGGGGTGGCGCCGACGAGGCTGTTTCCGGGCTTGATCCGGTGGTCGAGGAAGTTGAGGGGCCGATCTCTCACCATGGCGTTGATCCAGAGGGAGACCTTGGCGAGCTCCACGGCCATGGGATTGATGTCGACGCCGTAGATGCAAGCTTGGAGGACGTCCCTCTTCGCCTCCTGGATGGCGTCGTCGTCGGGGACGCCCCCGCCCCTGGCCACAGCCCGGACCCGCGCCAGCTCCATCCCCAGGCGATTGGTGGCGGCGATGAGAAAGGCGCCGCTCCCGCAGGCTGGATCGCAGACCTTTATCGAGAGGATCGCCTCTTCCCGGCGGCCCGGATCGGTCCCGGCGGCACGGAGCCTCTCCTCCAGGACCGGCTCCAGGGCGCTTTTTATCAGCTCGGAGACGAGGTCCGGATGGGTGTAGTAGCTCCCGGTCGTCTTCCTCGCCGAGCCCCGGGGGTCGAGGACGAAGGAGCCCGCGGGGCGGGAGACGCCCTCTATCTCCTCCGTGCCTGCCGTGATCCGGGGTGTGTAGTCGAGGAGGCTCTCGTAGATCGACCCGATCTCTTCAACGGTGATCTCCGAGTAGCTGATCTTTCGCATCGTCCGGTCCATCTCGGTCGCCGTCAGATACCGGATCGCCTCCAACAGCTCGGTGTTGCGGCATCTGCTGCCTGAAAGGTACGATTCGCCTTCTCCCCCCTCGAAGAGCATCCCGTCATATGGGTAGATCCCCAGCTCATCCGCGCCCCGTCTCACCATCTCGAAGGTGCTTGTCAGACCGAGCCAATGGTCGAAGTGATCGTCGTCCCGCCTCCTCTCCACCATCGCCCGATCCCGGAGGGCGGCCAGGCTGTACTCCTCAAGGTAAAGTTCGTGGCCCGGAGCCCGGCTTCCCAGCATCCCCTTCTGCTCGGCGTAGAGGAGGAATATGATCCCGATAGACGACCTTCAGAATCTCCCGGTAGTAGGCCCGGCACGACTCCTCGCTTCCCTTCAGCTCCTCGATGAGATCCCTGTCCAGAAACCCGTTCCCCAGGGCGATGATGGCAAAGACGACGTTATCCCGGAGCCCGGCTCCGACCTTCTCCCCGACGGCGAGGCTGTGCTTGAAGTACTCCTCCAGGTAGGAGTCGTCGGTCTTCGCCGGGAGGAACCGGCTCGCATGGGCCATCCTGTAGAGGGCCCGGAAGTCGGTGAAGGACCGGGTGATGAAGATCGCTTCCAGGTCGAACTCGACGTACCCCTTGCTGTAGGTGTGATGATAATCCCTGATCAGCCGCAGGAACCGGCCGTTGGTCACGAGTCCCCACCTGTCCTGGTGGACGTTCAGATAGGCCTGCAGGGCGTCGTGAGGGGAGGGCTCGCCCCTCGCCGACCTCTCCTCCAGGTCCTGGCTCGGCGGGACGATATGGACCACTGGAGGCTTTGGACTCTCGGCGACCCAGCCCCGGTGAGAGAACCGAAACTTTAGCCGGTCGCTTATCTCGATCTGCTTCGGAGTCGCAACGGGCTCATACCCCAGCGCCGCCAGAAGTGGGGCAGTCCACCTCTCCCTCGCATCTTTCGGGTCCATTTCCTGGAGCCGATGACCGTAATCGTCCCACCTCTTCCGCAGTTCCTCCCAGGCAATAGTTACTCGGCTGTCGAACTCCTGCTGATCAAGACGGCCTCCCTCTTGATCCTGATCCCAGGGTAGCTTGAACGTCTCCGGCAGAGCGAAGGGAAAAGAGCAACGCTCTTCTCTCATCAGGGCGATGAAATGACCCGATATCAGCCCTCCGGAGGTCTTCATCCCCTCAATCTCAGCCTCCGTTGCCCTTCCTCTCACCGGCCAGCACCTCCCAGGCTCGCAGGATAGTAAACGTTCACCGAGAGAAGGTCAGTCGAGGCGAGGGATACGTCCTCGATCCCCTGAAGCCAGACCATCTCCTTATCCTCGAACTTCTTCTTCAGGTCGGTCCGCTCTTTCCTTATCGTCTCAAGCCGCTCTTTTAGCCGCTTATCCAAAGCTGGCTCGTACAGCAAAGGATCGATCGCCCTCTCCACGTGCCTCAGAATCTCCTCTTCGGTCCGGCGCATGGGCGAAGGTCTCGCCTTCCAGAGGGCGTCAGCCTCCTCCGCCGACAGGACCGTCTCACCTGCGAGATCACACCCCACGGGGACGATCTCCTCGATGACTGACGCCGGCTTCGTGTTGACCGTGAACCGTGCCAGAAAATGGTATAGCAGCATGACCCTGGCCACCTCGGCCGTCGCGATGGCCGCCGTTCTGCCGTAACCTGCGTCCATCCCCTCGAAGGCCGACTGGCGTATCAGCTCGATGACCCTCCGGACGATGGGGTGGCCGGCGTTCAGCTGGACGACGTCGGTGTTCCGGAGAGCCACTTTAGGGTCGAAGCTCGCCCGCTCGATCTCCTCATCAACCCCCTGGACCGCCAGAGGGCTGTTCGCAAGGGATATCCTGAGGGTGTTATGCAGATCGTGGTTCTCCTCGATGGTGCAGCCGAGGCTCTTGAGGCCGCCCAGGACGAACCTCTGGAAATCCTCCGGGGTTCCCACCAGCTCCTCGGTATCTTTGAGCCTACTTCTCACCTCGGAGAGGTCCACGTCGGCCTGGCCGTAGAAGCTCTCAGCGCTGATCCTCTCGACCGTCTCGTCGTCGAAGGGGTTGACCTCCCCCACCGCCCGACCTCCATGCCCGAAGTTGAATAGGGTCTTCTGGGAGCTCGATAGCTCGATCCCCATCTCCCGTATGATGTCAATGACGTTGGCGTCGTCGCCGAAGAAGGGCGGGGCAAACCCGTACTCTTTCCTTATGTTCCTCGCCTTCTCCACCAGGACCTTCAGGATGGTGGCGTCGAGGGTGTCGCTCATCACCAATGTCCGGATATACACCGTAGGGACCTTCTGGCCGTACCGATCGATCCTGCCGTTGCGCTGCTCCAGGCGGTTGGGGTTCCAGGGCAGCTCGTAGTGGATCATCTGGTTAGCCATATGCTGGAGGTTTATCCCTTCGCTGATGCAGTCGGTGGCTATCAGGATTCCCGCATCGTGCTTCTGGAACTCCTCCAGCCGCTCCTTCCTTTGAGCTTCGTTCAGATCGCCGTAGACGGTGATGATCTTTACATCAGACTTGGTATCCGGAAGTCTGCGGGGTATCTCCCGCTCGAGATAGTCGAGAGTGTCCTTATATCGAGTGAATATGATTATCTTAGCAGGACCGTAGTGGCCGGCGATGGCAGTCCTCAGGATGTCCCGGGCAAGCTTTCGAAGCTTGCTATCTTTGGTTGGATTGACCTTCTCGGCCAAGGGGATTATCCGTTCCAGCTCCTCCAGTTCGGACTTCTTGGACTCTAAGGATCCGAAGGTCGCCCTGTCGGCTCTATAAGATCCGCCCTCATCGGTGGTCTCGTCACCATAATCTTCGTCGAGGGCCGTCGCCTTCAGCTCTTCAGGGGAGATCGTCAGCTGATCTTCGACCTCTCGGCTCTCGACCTCTCTTTGCAGCTTATCTCTCCGGTTCTTAAGCGACTGGCGGAGGGCCGCCGGCGATGAGAGGGCCCTCTTGTGAAGGTGCATCACCGTCCATTTCGCCGTCGTCTGGATCCGATGGGATCCACCTTCCGCCGAAGTGAGGATCCTGTTGCCGTAGTTGTTTATCATCTCCAGGACTTCCTTCTCCTCGTCGTAGACCAGGTCGATCTGGACCTCGTCCTGGACCCGTTCTGGGAAGGGGTTCTCCTCGTCGGAACGCTCTTTGAACCAGTCTTCAACGTCCTTTCTCCGCCTCTGGCAGATATGGTCGACGGCGACGTTTCGGTTGATGGAGGGCTCGCTGACCGATCCTCCGACGAGGGCAGAGTCGAGCATCTTCAGCAGGCTCGCATAAGAGTCGGTGTAGCCGTTGTGGGGTGTAGCTGTGAGGAATAAGAGGTGCTTTGCCCTATCCGATAGCTCCCGGACGAAGTCGTACCTCTCCATCGATACATTCTGGTTCTCGCCGCTCTGATGGGGTTTGGCGGCCAGATGGGCCTCGTCGACGATGACGAGGTCCCAGGGGACCTCCAGGACCTGGTGCTTCACGACGCCGTTCTTGACGTAATCGATGGAGGCGACGAGACACCGATAATGTTCCCAGGGGCTCGCTCCAGGGGGCAGCTTCCGTTCAAGACCTCTCCGATGCAGGGACGATATGACGCGGGCGTCGATGTGGAAGAAGTACTCGAGAGCCTCTCGCCACTGCTCTCTCAGATTTCTTGGACACACTACCAGAATCCTAGAGGCCAAGTTCCGGGCCAGAAGCTCGGCTGCGATCAGGCCCGCCTCGATCGTCTTTCCTAGACCAACGTCGTCGGCGATCATCATTCTGACCCTGTTGCTCTGCTTGAGGGCCATGACGACGGGGACGAGCTGGTAGTTGGTGGGGATGACGCTGCTCCTCTGAAGGCTGAGGAGTGGCGCTGCACCATGGAGCATCGAATAACGGCACGCCTGGATGAGGAGCTTGTTAGATGAGGGGTCGCCGAGGACCTTGGGGTCGGGGAGGTTGATGCTCGCCTTTTTTGGAATCTCAAAGGGCAAAAAGAAGCGATGCTGGGCGATTTCGTTTCCCTCAATATTGGTTGCCGTAAGGACTTTGTCATCGAGGGCGTCTACTCGCCAAAGGCGGTTTCGGAGTTCTATAATATCCCCAGCTTTGAGATCCAATTACTGCACCCGGTCAGGCTAAGACACCCTCCACGAAAAAGGTTTCGCTCTTCTAATTGTATTACAAAGACCCTAATTAAATCTTAATCCGTATCGAGTCTTCTTGAAGGTAGCAATCTTTTCAATGAACATCAACTTTGAGAGCTAAGTAAGCAAGAAAATACAGTTTACATGCCTCTCAGTAATTTTCTATCTATCCATCCCGAAATTGTCCTCCGGTATGACTCGTCCTATTAGGTTAGCGCTGTTGTAGCGGATGAAGAAGTCAATCAATTAGGCCATCAGGTGAGCCCATTTATCATAAAAGTTTCTTCGATTCGGGAATGTGGGTGGATTTTATCCGCTCGAATCCTTGAGCGAGATTTGCCAACCCCCTCGGCGCCGCCCGGCGATCGCCCAAAAATAGTGGCTGTAGGCCCAGGCCAAGCCTCAAAAGGCCTGAGCCTATTTCTTCCGCCTCACCTTCAGCACCATCCTCTCTTTTCCCACCACCTCGACCATCTCCCCCGCCTCGATCGGCTCCTCCGCCTCGGCGGCCCAGTACTCGCCGTTGTACATGACGTGCCCCCGGGGGTCGATCCTGTCCAGGGCCTCGGCGACCTCTGCCTCCATCATCTCGGAGTAGGTGGGCCTGCGCCGCGC
>LUZO01000287.1 GCA_001603685.1 Bacteroidales bacterium Bact_23 | reverse complement strand
CACTTATATTTGAGGATTACCAGACTCACTAAACTGACATTATTTATAGCTGTTGTTCCGGCCGTTATTTTTATCACCTCAATCTGAAGTGATCTTATATAATAAAAGTGCCTCAACAATGTTTCAAATGGTTAATTATGCGTATATTACTGAATATTAAGACTTTGCAACAGGGAGTTAATACCATCCCCGTAAACTATTCCTATCCGTTAAGTGCATGGATTTACCATACCATAGCCGATGGAAATCATGAGTTTGCTAAGTTTCTGCACGATACCGGGTTTATTACCGGAAACCGACAATACAAACTGTTTACTTTTTCTGATCTGAGGTTTCCGCCCAAAGGATTTAAGGTTGAAGGCGACCGGCTTCATATTCTGAACGGAGAATGCCGCCTTACCCTCTCATTTCAGGCACCACAGGCTCTCGAGAATTTTGTAATGGGGCTTTTCAGAGGGCAGGAGTTTTCAATAGGCGACCGGACTTCTCAAACCCGATTTAAGGTGGAAACGGTTGAGCTACAACCCCTCCCCGCTTTCGGCGATACTGCAAAATTCCGCTGCCTATCGCCAATATTGGTTTCGAAAGAGCGGCCCAACAGCCGGAACGCCGAATACCTCGAACCGGATCATCCCGATTTCGGTAAAATCCTGTCCGATAATCTTATCAATAAGCTGACGGCAGCCATTTCGGGAGGATTGCTGGATGCACAAGCCCGGATGGCTGAACAGGAGGTAAACATAAAAATCAGACTGCTGAATACACCCAAAAGCCGGCTGATGGTAATAAAGGCAGGAACCCCTCAACAAACTAAAATCAAGGGCTATACCTTCGATTTTGAGATAAAGGCGCCGTCCGAATTGATAAAGATAGGCTACAATGCAGGTTTTGGCGAGAAAAATGCCCTCGGTCTGGGTTGCGTTCAAACGATATAATGAACTGTAATAGAAATTAAGGCGATGGACCAACCGAAAATAGAAAGATTGCTGAGGCTGATGATGCTGCTAACCGCAAACCGCAACCAAACGGTGAGCGATATTGCCGCACGGCTCGAAATTACCGAAAGAACGGTTTACCGCTATATTGAATCCCTCAGAGAAGCAGGGTTTATCGTTAAAAAGCAAAACAACTGCTACAGAATTGATAAGTCATCGCCCTATTTTAAGGACATCAGCAGCCTGATCCATTTTACCGAAGAGGAGGCATGGGTTCTGAAAAATGCCATTGAAAGCATTGATGAAAACAACCTGATTAAACAAAACCTGAAAAAGAAGCTATATACGGTTTACGATTACCGCATTCTGGCCGAAACCGTTGCCCGGGGAAAACATGCACAAAACATCAATGCACTGGTCGAAGCCATTGAAGAGGGAAAGCAGGCTATCCTAAGAGGATACAGCTCGGCAAACAGCAAAAACATTAACGACCGGCTTGTGGAACCTTTTGCCTTTACAACCAACTACATACAAATCTGGGCTTTCGATACCGCTTCGAAAACCAATAAGTTATTCAAGGTTTCGAGGATTAATAAAGTAGAAGTTAGCGAAACACCCTGGCAATCGAAGGAGAAACACTGCAAATCCCGGATAGATATTTTCAGAATCAGCAGCAGCGAAAGTCTGCCGGTGAAGGTAAACATGACCCTTAGGGCGGCAAGCCTGCTTACCGAAGAATATCCCCTGGCAGAAAAATACCTGCAGCGCATTGACGACAACCGCTGGATTCTGGAAACCGAAGTTTGCGGCTACGAAGGCATCGGACGCTTTGTAACCGGACTGCTAAACGAAGTTGAAGCCATTGAACCTGAGGAGTTCAGGCTGTTTTTAGCAAATAAAATTGAAACCGGTCTAAAAAACCTGAAAATAAAATCTTCTGTGACATAAGTTGTCAAAAAGTA
>LUZO01000286.1 GCA_001603685.1 Bacteroidales bacterium Bact_23 | reverse complement strand
CCTCTTACTTCCTACCTCTTACCTCTTACTTCCTACCTCTTACTTCCTACCTCTTACCTCACTCTTCTAACACCCAACCCCCGCTTCTGGTTCAAAAGTTCCGGTTTATTTGGCTTTTTTCCACGGTTTTCCGGTAAAAAGGGGCTTAATTTATCTGAATAATTCTCCTTGAATTACATTTCTTTAAGAAGACGGTCTGAAAAGGGAGCGGCCGGCAATTGCCTGGTCTGAAAAACTGCATTTGATGCGCCAATGCGGGGGTTCCGGCGGCAGCCTTACGGATCTTCCGGATAAAAATCGAAACAATTCCTCCCCACATCATAAATAATACTTATCTTTACCCGTTCTAAATAACCCCAAAATATACTACCATGGCTTTTACTAAAGAAGACATTATCAATGCTTTACGAACAGTAAACGATCCTGACCTTCGCAAAGACCTGGTCACGCTGAATATGATTGAAGATGTTCAGGTGGATGGAAACAAGGTTTCATTCAAGGTTGTGCTCACCACACCGGCCTGTCCTTTGAAGGACACCATAAAAAAAGACTGCATCAGGGCGGTTCAGCAACTGGTTGATCCCTGGGCCGAAGTGAATGTGGAGATGACATCGCGCGTAACCAGCCGCAGGGCAGCCTCGGAGCAGCTTCTGAAAGGCGTTAAAAATATCATTGCCGTTGCCTCCGGAAAAGGCGGCGTAGGCAAATCGACCGTTGCCGCCAACCTGGCCGTTGCCCTTGGCCGTACCGGTGCGAAAGTCGGACTGATTGACGCCGATATCTACGGCCCGTCGGTTCCGCTGATGTTCAACGAGATGAATACCAAACCGGCTGCCATCGAGAAAGACGGAAAGGCCTATGTGGTTCCGGTTCACAAATACGGCATCGACATCCTCTCCATCGGTTTCTTTGTGGATCCCGCGAAAGCGCTGATCTGGCGCGGACCTATGGCCAGCAATGCCCTTACCCAGCTTTTCAGCGAAGCCGACTGGGGAGAACTCGACTACCTGGTCATCGATATGCCTCCCGGAACCGGCGATATCCACCTCACCATCGTGCAGCAGTTGCCCGTAACCGGCGTCTGCATCGTTACCACGCCTCAGGAAGTGGCGCTGGCCGATGCACGCAAGGCAATCGGAATGTTTACCCAGGATACCATCAATGTGCCCATTCTCGGGCTGATTGAAAATATGGCGTGGTTTACTCCTGCCGAACTACCTGAGAACAAGTATTTTATCTTTGGAAAGGATGGCGGCAGGCGCCTGGCCGAAGAGAACAATATTCCGCTGCTCGGACAGATTCCGCTGGTTCAGGGCATTTGCGAATCGGGCGACAAGGGCAGCCCCATTGCACTCGATTTCAGCTCACCGGTATCGGAAGCCTTCGCAAAACTGGCCGAAACCACCGCACAGCAGATCGCCATCCGCAATGCAACGATGGCCCCGACCAAAATCGTGGAAATCACAAAATAAACAAGAATAAAGAACCTTATAAAACAAACAACTATGTCGAATCACGAAGAACTGACCATAAAAGTGAAGAATGTTCTGGAGCAGATCAGGCCTTATCTTCAGGCCGATGGCGGTGACATCCACTTTGTAGAGCTGACCGATGATAATATTGTAAATGTTGAACTTCAGGGAGCCTGTGGTTCATGCCCGTTCAGCAGAATGACCCTTAAAAACGGGGTTGAAGAGGCAGTTAAGAGGGCAATCCCCGAAATCAAATCGGTGGAAGCGCTCAACCTTTTCTAATCTGTTATTGAATCTCACAGAAAAGCCATGCTTGAAGTATGGCTTTTTTTATGACTGTAATTTTTCGTTATCCGGGGAAGGCAGCCACCAGCGGCATCCGCCTTCCGGAGCCAAAAGCGCGCGGCGAAACCCGCAGAACGGGCGCCGACTGATAGCGTTTCCATTCGTTGGCATTCACCATTTTCAGCACCCGGGCGACCAGTCCGGGATCGAAACCCATCTCCACAAGTTCCTGCTTTCCGTTCTGCTTCTCGATGTAGCGGAAGAGCAGTTTATCCAGGATGTCGTAATCGGGCAGCGAGTCGCTGTCTTTCTGGTCGGGGCGCAGTTCGGCTGAAGGCGGCTTCACAATGGTGTGCAGCGGAATGATTTCACCGTTCCGATTGATGTAGCGGGCCAGCCGGTACACATCGGTTTTATAGACATCGCCCAGCACCGCCAGACCGCCGCACATATCGCCGTATAAAGTGCCGTATCCAACGGCCGACTCGCTTTTATTGCTGGTATTCAGCAGGATATAACCGAATTTGTTCGACATGGCCATCAGGATGACGCCCCGGATGCGGGCCTGCATATTCTCTTCGGTAAGGCCGAAGGGCAAATCCCCGAAATGGGGTTTCAGGCTCTTCTCCAGCGTATGGAAAGGCTCTTCGATGGGGATGATGTCGGCCCGGCAGCCCAGGTTTATGGCCAGCGCATGCGCATCATCCACCGAATGCGATGGCGAGAAATGGGATGGAAGCATGATGCCGTACACATTTTCGGCGCCCAGCGCCTCAGTGGCAAGCGCCATCACCACCGCCGAGTCAATTCCGCCCGAAAGGCCGAGAATCGCTTTCTTAAATCCCGACTTCCGGAAATAATCGCGGATGCCCAGAATCAGGGCATCGTGAATCAGGGCGATATCGCGTTCCTCTTCATCAATAACCACCTCCGGCGCCGGCCGGCCGCCGCTCCATGAAGCGTCATATTCAACCACCTCAACCGCTTCGCTGAATAGCGGCAGTTCCCGGATGACATTCCCGCCGGCGTCGCTTACAAACGAGCCGCCATCGTATATCAGCGAGGTATTTGCGCCCGTCTGGTTCACATAAATCACCGGCAGACCGGTTTCCAGGGCAAGCCCGCGGATGGCCTTCCGGCGGATCAGCGGCCGGTTGTAATGAAAAGGAGAGGCGGCAATGCTGATGATCAGGCTGACGCCTTCAGGGAGAGTCCGGCGGTTCACCGGCAACGCACCTTCGGGCGTAAGGTCGCCGGTAATTACGGCAAGCTGCAGTCCGTTGATTCCGGTTGTGATGTCTCCGGCGCCCGGCTCAAAGTAACGCGAATCATCAGCCACATCGTAATTGACGGATACCTGGCGGTGAATCAATTGTTTCACTTCGCCGCCGGCAAGCATCCATGCCGAATTGTGCAGCGGTTTGCCCCTGCCCGTGCGGTTGCGCGATGGAGCGCCCACAATGGCGGCAATGCCCCGGCATTCGGCGGCAATCTCCCGCATCAGCGCTTCGGAGCGGCCGGTCAGTTCATCGAATTCGAGCAGGTCACCGGCCGGAGAACCCGTCAGCGCCATTTCGGAGAAAACCACCAGGCCGGCGCCGGCGGCAGCGGAAGCCCGGATCTGTTCAATGATTTTGCGGCTGTTCCCTTCCAGATCGCCGACCTTATAGTTGAGTTGCGCTAAAGCTATTTTCATAACGGCAAAGGATTTCGAAGCTAAATTACAAATTTCCGGAGCGCGGCCGTTAACCGGAGCAAACGGATTTCACTTTCCGCAAAATAAAAGAGGCTGCCGGAAAGGCAACCCCTGTATGTTTCACTTCGCCCTTGCAGCAGGCAAAACAGTGATTATCCGATTCTTAGAATAAAATGCCCAGCGTAAGTTCAAATGCATTCGGGAACCCTCTGTGTTCTACGGTACCGTCAACGGCATTCTTGCCTTTCAGTATATCGGTAAGGCCATTCAGGAAGGTGATTCCACCCATCAGCGAAGTGGAGTTATCGATCGGGTATTCCAAACCGATGCCAACCACCATACCCACCCTGAAAAGTTTGGTTTCCGATTCGATGGAGTGCCAGTTTTTGGTCACTTTTATACCCGGCGTATCCGACTTGAAGGAATCCCTGGCTTTAGAGCCTATCCTTACCCCCGGCTGAAAGCCGAACTGCCCGTAAAAGCGGAAATTATTCAGATCGTTGGTCTTCATTTTTATGGTCAGCGGTATATCCACATATTTCATGCGGTACTTGCGGTCAAGAACACCGATATTATACACCTGAAGATCGGGATACGACATCTTACCGTTCTGAAAAACCACGCTGAATCCGGTGGCAAACGCATAATTCTCGGCAAAGTAGAAGTCGGTCATCAGCCCCCAGGCAATTCCCGGTACAATACCCTCTGAGCTGTATTTGTCCGCATCGGCGCGAATCCAGCCGAAATTCGGAGCAACCTTTACGCCCAGTTCCACTGCCTTGTACTGAGCAAAAACCCCGGTGGATGACAACAGCAGCATCACTACCGAAGCGAGCAATACTTTTTTCATCATTTTCATATCTGAATATTTTCTGCAAAAGTAAGAAGTTTTACGCTGTCCGGCAATAAATCTTAACCCGGAGCCGGAAAGATGATTATTTTGGCAAGTCATCTCTTAAAATTCTCATTATCCGGCGGATAGAACGGATATCCGGCTTCTTCTCCGTTATTCAGATGCCGTTTACTCAAAAAAACATCTTCCCTTCCATAATAATTACCATTTATGGCAAGTTAATTGTAAATGATGTATTTAATTGATCATTTGTTATCTTTGCAATATAAAACCGGGTATTATGAAAAAGCTGCTGATTCTGGCGGCTTTGTTCCTTGGGATTTCCCTTTCAGTTCAAAGCCAGTATTTTACCATAGGCCCCAAAGCGGGGGTTTCCTTTTCGAAATTCACCACCGATCAGAGTGAGATAAAAGCGCTGATAAGGGATTCGCATCATTTCGGCCTGTTTATGCGCGCCGGAAACCGCATTTATATTCAGCCCGAACTGCTTCTGATGAACCGCAACGGCAAACTGCTCGAGAATCACGAAAGCGGCAGCAAAACCCTGCACATCAGAACGATTGACCTGCCGGTGATGCTGGGTGGCAAACTGATCAGTACAGGCTGTTTCAATGTGCGGGCGATGGCCGGGCCGGTTGCTTCGCTGGCGGTATTCCGGGATGTGGACAACGAAAACTGGGAGGACGACTCCGGCCGGAAGGATATCCGATGCGCCAACTGCGCCGTTCAGGCAGGTGTCGGCGTTGACCTGATGATGTTTACCATCGACCTGAGGTATGAATTCGGTTTGTCCGATTTCTCGAAAAGCAACGGTCTGGTTCTGAAAAACAACCTGATTTCGCTCAGCCTGGGCTGGAAGATACTATAACCCGTAAACTTACCGTTATTCTACCCCTGACCCGTCCGTTTCAGGGGTTTTTTATTACTTTGCAGCAGAATTTCCTGAAAAACAACCTAAAAATGAAGCGACTGAATCTATTGAAACCCGCAATCGTACTGTTGATGCTGCTTGCAGCCTGCTCCGGCGACCGCACCGGCAAGCAAACCACCCGGGATGATGCAACGGAAAGCTATTCCGACGAGGGCTTCCACATCAGAAGGTATGAGAAACTGCTGTTCGGAGGCGGCGATGCTGATTTTGCACAGAGGATTGAGGATAATGCCCGCTGGTTTCCGGTATTTCTGGGCGACGGCGATATCGGCAGCGAAGGCCTGGCTCAGCTTAAGGAGTTCGTAAGTGATCCGGAAAACAAGGCTGCTTATGAGGCAGTCGTCAAACAGTATCCCGACCTGAAATGGATGGAAAAGGAGCTTGAAGATGCGTTTGCGATTCTCACAAAGGAGATAGCCGGGAGCATTGCGCCGGTAACCTACACCTATGTTTCGGGGTACGACTTCCATATGCCGGTGAAGTATGCCGATTCGGTACTGATCATCGCGCTCGACATGTACCTGGGTCAGAATTATGAAACCTACAATCTGATGGGCATTCCGCTCTACATCTCGCAGCGCTACACCCGCGACCACATCGTTCCGGATGTGATGAAGGAGATCGGCATGACGCTGATTCCGGAGAAAAAAGACGCCTACACCCTGCTCGACGCCATGATAGAACAGGGGAAAACGCTCTTTTTTACCGATGTGATGCTGAAAAAGAGCGCCGACCGCTTCAAGATCGGCTTTACACAGCCGCAACTCGACTGGTGCATACAGAACGAAAGCAACCTGTGGCAGTTTATCATCGAAAATGAACTGCTCTATAAAACCGACTCCAAGGCCATGAGTATGTTTATGGTTGACGGCCCGTTTACCTCCTCATTTTCGCAGGATTCGCCCGCGCGTACGGGTGCATGGCTGGGCTGGCAGATCGTAAGGGCCTATATGAAGAAAAACGATGTTCCCCTGAGCCGGCTGCTCAGCAATATCAACTCTCAGGAAATACTCGAAAAGTCGGGTTACAAACCCAGGAAGGGGTAATCAGAATTTAATTTCACGAAGCTGCATACGCAGATGCGCCTTGCGGAGTACCTCCAGCTTTTCGTCCTTCGAGAGGATTGACCAGTTGGCAATCTCGTCGAGGTTGCGGAAGCAGCCAACGCACATGCCCTCTTCGTTAAGCCGGCAAACCCGCTTGCAGGGCGATTTGGGTTCTGAATTGTTTTTCTCGTGATGCACGGTTGAAGGATTTCATTTCTATAAACCTGATACCATTGCATTTGTTCACAAAAAATTTTCAGT
>LUZO01000285.1 GCA_001603685.1 Bacteroidales bacterium Bact_23 | reverse complement strand
GGCTTTGGACAGAAATGTTCATAAATTTTAATAAACTGATATTCAGCAGAAAATTATCAAAAAGGAGAAAACCAATGAGATATTTTTTATTCATTCTGATTCTGTTTCTTCCGTGGAGCTACTCTTCGGCTGCCGTACAGAACGAAGATTCGCTCCGCAAAGTGGAACGGGTCAAATACTATATGAAATACCGCCTGCTGAAGGATACCATTAAGGTAAATACCTGGGGGAATCTGAAGCGGCTGAACGATAATCTTGAAAAAATTGTAGAGATTGACAATATTCTGCTCGACTCTATCCACCCGGCAATGGTTGTGGATTCGCAACTCATAAGGAGTCATGAAGAACTGAATGCCCGTCATAATGAATTGCTTACAGAATACGACCGGCTTCATGCTGCCCATACAAACAATCTGCAACTGTTGCTTTATCTGAAGGTGGCTATTGCGGCGTTTGCCCTTATCGCCATTATTCTGCTATTTATAATAATAGGAAAGCAATCATCGAAAAGTAAACTGCGAAAGCAATGCGAAAATTATGAAAGTGCATTTGAAGAGAAGCGCATTGAAAATGAGGGAATTGTTCTGCAACTTACGCGTCTGAAAAATCGGGAGGCTGAGTTCCGTGAAGAGCTGGAGCGGGGTATGCAGGCAAATCAGGCACGACTGACGGGCCTGCTCGACAAATGCAGCCGGCTTGAGGAAGAGAATAAGCAACTTCAGGAATTGGTTCAGGAACACAAAGGGAGCGTAGCGGAAAATCAGGCAGTACCGCAGCCTCCTAAAATTGAGATTCCTGAGGACGAGGACGAACGCGCTCAACTGATCAGATCGTTGTCGGAAGAGCGTGAAAGCCTGATGAAGCTGGCCGGACAGTTGCAGAGCAAGCTTGAAAATGAGAAAACCCGCCGTAAGGAGATGCTCGCCAGAATTGATACCCTGGTTCGGAATCTTTCGCAGATTGGCGGTGAAAGCTAAAATCAGGAGTAACCGTTTATCCGGAGTTTAGTGGATAAGCGATGAAAATGCAGGGCAGGGGATCGCGTCGGAGTTTTTCTTAATTACGGGAGTGAGCCTGTATCTGATTCCAATCACGGCGATGGAGTATCTGTCATTGATTCCGGTAGAGCCTTTATGCGCATCAAGCAGATCGCTGTGTGCCAATCTGAATGAAAATTCTCCCGTAAGGATTACCCTTTTACTTAAATCGAAGCCAATAGCAAACCCAACCGGAAGGATTGGCGCATTTTCAGGCCTTCCTTTCCTGTTGCCTGAGTCATCATATCCAACTGTGTTATCCGGTTCGTTATCAGATGAGTTGTGCTTGACTGCCCTGAAAAATACATTTCCGAAACCGCCAGTAAAATAGAGGTGAAGGGGCAATGTATTTTTGCTGAATAAAAGAGTCGTAAGGTTGGCGCGGCCGGAAACCGACAATTCGGTGAAGCGGGTGCGAAAGGCAAGGCCGCCGGCGCTGTTGCTTCCTTCCAATCTCCCTTTTATAACATTCAGTTCAAGGTCAAACCACCGGTTCAACGATTTCCCTCCGCTGAAACCGGCTGCAATCCCGCTTTCGTAATTTATTTTCTTCAGAATCTGAAAATCATGAACACTGAGATCTCCGAAGAATGAGGAAACGCCAGCATCAATGCCCATAAACCAGCCGCTTTTCCAGTTATAGTTCTGAGCTGTTAAAAACTGCACGGGCAGAATCAAACACAGTATCAGGATAATTTTGCGCAAATGCATGGCCGGCCGGAATTTCTTGAAAAGCAAATCTGTAGAGTGGTGAGATTTAATGAGTTGGGACGCTGAGAAGTTTCCGGCCTAATTATGAAAATCCTTTTCGCCTGCTTTTACTTCAGTTTCCAGGAAGTTACCGTCGGGGGGAATCGGACAGCTGTACTTTTTGTTGTAAACGCAGTACGGATTATATGCCCGGTTAAAGTCGATGATTATGGTTTTTCCGCCATCGGTCTGCAGGTCAACATACCGTCCGCCGCCGTACGAAGCCTCACCGGAAGTGAGGTCTTTAAACGGAAGAAACAGGTAATTCGTGTAGCCGGGCTTTATCATCAGGGCAATGTTCTGATAAACGGTGAGGCTGTGCCTTTTTCCGTTCAGCGTGAAATCAACCTTGCCGTAAACCAGGTAAAGGGGCAGGCGATCGGTGGTTGTTTTCATTTTAATGGTATCGGGATTGCTGAATACCTCAAGTTCTGCAACTACCCTGTAGGCCGGGTTGGGCTTGAAGTAATTCAGTCCTCTGAATGCGCTTTTTTTGCCGGTTTCAATGGGTGATGATTCCGCCGTAAGGAATTCGCGGTCCTTTGATGCCCGTTCTTTTCTGATTTCCGAAAGATATTCCCCTTTTGAAACAGTATTTTGTCCGAATAAGCAGGAAGAGGAGAGTATAGTGCTGATAATCAGCAAAAATATTATTTTGGTTTTCATTTGTCGCTTGTTTGTGCAAAGGTATATATTTTACCACGCTTTTCCTGATTGAACAGTTGTAACTTCAGTTTGTTGTTGTATTAAAAATATTGATATGAATATCTCTTCCATCCGGACCGATTATGTGAGAAGCAGCCTGAGTGAAGATGAGGCCGGCGGTAATCCGATGCAGTTCTTCGATCGCTGGCTTGGCGAGGCCATTTCGGCCGGGATTATTGAGCCAACCGCCATGGCATTATCAACCATTTCGGAAGCAGGGATTCCGTCCACACGAATTGTTTTGCTCAAAGGTTCTGAAAACGGAAAGTTGCGTTTTTATACGAATTACGACAGTGATAAGGGGAGGCAGCTTACGGGGAACCCGGCAGCGTCTCTGCTGTTTTTCTGGCCGCAGCTTGAGCGTCAGGTGCGCTTCGGAGGGTATGTACATCAGATATCCGGCGACGAATCGGATGCCTATTTTTACTCAAGGCCCTTCGAAAGCAGGGTGGGAGCCGTTGTTTCGCAGCAAAGCAGGGTAATCGGCAATCGCGAAGAGCTCGACCGGGATTACGAAGCGCTTTTGGAAAAGATGCGTCCTGATCCTGAGGCAGTGCGGCGTCCGGAGAACTGGGGCGGCTATGAGTTCGACCCGGTGTCCGTCGAGTTCTGGCAGGGCAGGGCAAGCCGTTTACACGACCGTATCCGGTTCCGGAAAGTGGCAGGCGAATGGGTGCGCGAAAGGCTGTCGCCGTGAAAAAGGGCTATGATCCGGCAGCTTCCTGATTCAGTTTCAGAATAAGTTCATCAATCTGCTCCTGACTGTAGTCCTTGTCAAGGGCAAGCTCCTCAATAGTTCCCCAGACGGGTTCGCCGCAGATGATGCACTGCAGGCCAATATCGGACAGAAAGCGGCTTGCAAAGGGGTATTGAATTACAAGCTCCTCCACAAGCATATCGCGGGTGATTTCCTTTTTCATCGCACTTATGCTGGTTGATGTTCTTTCCTGAGCAGATCATTCACTGTTTTTACCGGGTTAAAGGTAATGATGGGAACCTCCACAAATACCGTAATCCAGTCGGCCATGGCGCCATTCCAGAGGCCGGGCAGCTCCTGTGCCTTCAGTTCACGGCCATCTTTCGATTTTGTCGATATAAAACCGGTTTCAGGATCAACAAATTCACGAAGGTCAAACAGTTCGTCGTTGAAATCGCGTACATAACAGACCAGGTCAACCGGATTGAAATGGGTTGATTTGCTGAAAATCTCCTTCTGCCCTTCGTCCTTCAGGTTTATCTGTGACGATTCCACAATCTGAAGCGACACTTCACCCGAAGAGTCCTTTACCCAGAACGGTCCGCCGCCGGGTTCGCCTTCGTTCTTTACCATACCGCAAATTCTGATCGGCCGGTTGAGGCGGGTAAACAGGTAATCAATCTTTTCAAAATTCCCCATCTCTTCAAATCCGTCGATGGGAATAATATTCAGTTTTTCCCGTACGAATGTTGAGATTTTCTTCAGCTCTTTATCGCTCAGGTTGCCGTCTTCCAGTTTTTCAAGATACTCCAGAATCTTCTCCCTCAGTTCGAGAAGGTAACCGCCGATTACGCGCTTGTATCTGTATGTTTGTTCTTTCAGCCTGTCGGGAACGATGTTGTCGATGTTTTTAATGAAAATGACTTCGCCTTCACGGTCGTTCAGATTCTCAATCAGTGCGCCGTGTCCGCCCGGCCTGAAAAGGATGGAACCATCGGCTTCTCTGAACGGCTGATTATTCATGTCCACTGCAATGGTGTCCGTCGATGATTTCTGAATTGAAAATGTTAATTCGTAGGTAACATCAAAAAGCTCTTCGTACTTGTCTTTTACCTCATTTATCTCTTCAATAAAACGGTCGGCATGTTCGGGCGAAACGGTGAAGTGGATGGCAACCCTGCCCTCTTTATTCTGTCCGTAATTGGCTCCTTCAACCATATGCTCCTCCAGTGCGAGCCTCGATCCGTCATCATACCGGTGAAATTTCAGAAGCGCTTTTGGCAGCGAAGCATAGCCAAGTCCCTTTTCTTCAAGCAGATAGTCTATTATGGTAACATAATCTTTCTGATCGAGACGATCCTGAATATTCAGTCCGTCATCTTCCATAACTTTTTTGAGATCATCAAAAAAAGCAAAGTTTTTCAGGTTTTTAATAAAATGACCTGCTGAATCGGGTCCCTCTCCGGCAAGCGCTTCTTTGTCTTCTTTTCCGGCTTTCAGGTAATTCTCCCTGAATTCGAACAGCAGCTTGAACATACGGCTGGCTGCGCCCGAAGCAGGAACAAACTTCAGGACTTCGTAATATTCTGAGTTTTTGTCGTAATAGGCAATCAGTTTTCCGGCTTCCGCATCGCTGAAAGTAACCAGCCCATTGCCGGGAGTTGCCGGCCCCACAAGATTGATGTATGGGAAACCGTTTTTAAAGTTTTCAATTTGCTGCTCAATGGTCCTGACATCAACTCCTTTTGCCTGGAACTGCTTAAGATCGTTTTGAGTAAACATAAAATATTGTTTTTATCTTTTTTTGTTTCTGAGTTAATGGCATTCTTACTCCTTAAAGTTACAAAAATAAGAAAATTCCCCGTTATTGTCTGAAATAAAAATAAACTGCCGGCTGTTAAAAAAATACCGGCCTTATCTGAGTTATCCCGATTGGAAAAATATAACAG
>LUZO01000284.1 GCA_001603685.1 Bacteroidales bacterium Bact_23 | reverse complement strand
GTCCAAAGCCCGGCCATTGTCCGGTTTTTGTATAATTTCAGCAAAAAAAACAGTAAGTTTGCACTACTAAATTACGATAATTTAAAATGAAACATCTCGCCAAGCACTTGTTTTTTTTCATTTTCTCTGCTTTTCTGTTTATTCCCGGCATACTAACAGCGCAGCAGGGATACAAAATCAACCTTCAGATAAGCGGGCTTTCGGATAGTCTGCTTCTGCTCGCCGGTTATAATGGGGATAAGCAATTTGTGGTTGACACGGCATATTACCACAAAAAGTCCGGCTATACCTTTTCAGGAAAAGAAAAACTGCCGGAGGGAATGTACCTGGTGGCCGGTGAAGCCAGAAGCAGGCTTTTCGATCTGTTTATTTCAGGCAATCAGAACTTTACCATTACCGGCGACAAGGCTACCCTGCCCGGCAGCCTGAATGCAAAGAACAGTGACGACAACCGACTGCTGTTCGGGTACATCGGCTTTTTATCGGAAAAACAGAAACGGCAATCGGAATTGAACAACATCCGCAGAAGCCTTTCGCCCGACAGCGATTCACTGAAGTTGATTACAAATCAGCTTGATCTGTTGAACGATGAAGTAAAACGATATATTCAGGGAACCATTAACAGCAACCGGGGAACCTATTTTTCCGACTTTCTCAAAGCGATGCAGGAGCCTGAAGTACCCGAAACGCCCATTCTGCCCAACGGCAGACCCGATTCCACTTTTCCCTACAGATATTATAAAGCACATTTCTGGGACAATATTGATCTGTCGGATTCACGCATGATCCGTACGCCGTTTATCCACAGTAAAGTGGAGCAGTATCTGAACAAACTGACGATTCCCGCTCCTGATTCAATAATAGTTTCCATTGATGCAATTATGAACCGCATCAAATCAAATGAAGATGCGTTCAAATATCTGATCTGGTTTCTTACCGTAAAGTACGAAAGCTCGGAGATTATGGGTTACGATGCCATTTTCGTGCATATTGCGGATAAATACTATGGTGACCCGAGGATGAGTTGGATGAACCCTACTGTGAAGGAAAACCTGATAAAACGTGCAGAGGCGCTCCGGCCGGTTCTTGTCGGAAAGGTTGCCCCTGAAATGATTCTGCTCGACACCCTTCAGAAACCGGTTTCAATGCATAAAATCAATACCGAATATACCATAATCTATTTCTGGGACCCCGATTGCGGCCACTGCAAAAAAGAGAGCCCCCTGCTCAGGGATTTCTATCTGAAAAGCCACAAGGAGCTGGATTTTGAGGTTTATGCGGTGTGTATGGACACTTCATGGAGCGACATGAAAAATTACATTAAGAAGAACCAGCTTCCGTGGATAAATGTAAACGGCTTTTACAGTGTAACCTCAGATTTCCGGGAACTTTATGATGTTCACTCTTCGCCGGTACTGTTCGTGCTGGACCGTGAAAAGAAGATCATTGCCAAGCGGATACTCACTGCACAGATAGAGGCGTTTCTGAATCAGCGAAACGAAAAGAAGGAAAAACAAACGGCTGGAAAGTAGCCGCTTGCCTGAATTCAGATTACCTCAGCCCATTTGCCGGAAAATAAAAAAAGCCACCCGTTAAGGTGGCCTTTTTGTACCGGATCGTGTGAAGCGCTGATTAATTCTTAACCGCCTCAACGATTGCCTTGAAAGCGACGGGGTGATTCATAGCCAGGTCGGCCAGCACCTTACGGTCAAGGCTGATATTCTTTTGTTTGAGTTTACCCATGAAAACAGAGTAGGACATTCCATATTCCCTGACTCCGGCATTGATACGGGTAATCCACAAACTGCGGAAATTGCGTTTTTTCTGTCGTCTGTCGCGGTATGCATACACCATGCCTTTTTCGTATGCATTTTTAGCAACCGTCCAAACATTTTTCCTGCGGCCAAACTGTCCTTTAACGGCCTTCAGGATTTTTTTTCTGCGTGCCCTTGAGGCAACTGCGTTTACTGATCTTGGCATTTTGTTTTTGTTTTCGCTTTCGCGTTCCCAGGTTTTACGGGAATCTTAGGTGCAGAAAGCAAGGGTTAATAATTAACACAACTTTTACTGGAGCATCATCTTTACATTCTTCGCATCCGCTGAATCAACGATGGCGGTATAGGTAAGATTCCGTTTCCGCTTAATCGATTTTTTAGTCAGGATGTGACTCTTGTAAGCATGCTTCCTTTTCAGTTTACCGGTGCCGGTTACATCGAACCTTTTTTTGGCACTGGATTTTGACTTCATTTTTGGCATTTTACAATTTATTTGTTGGGTTTATATTGAGTTTTTTACAAAACTTTCTACTTTTTCAGAGGTGCGATGATCATAATCATACGCTTTCCTTCCAGCAGCGGCAGTCTTTCAACCTTTCCGTAATCTTCGAGCAATGAAGCAAACTGCAGGAGCTTTATTTCGCCCTGATCTTTGTAAACAATGCTTCTCCCCCTGAAGAAAACTTCAACCTTCACCTTTGCACCTTCTTCGAGAAACTTGATGGCATGTTTCAATTTAAAATTAAAATCATGATCATCGGTATTTGGGCCCAGGCGAATTTCCTTAACGACAATTTTGGTTGATTTTGCCTTAATCTCTTTCTGCTTTTTCTTCAGTTCGTAAAGGAACTTCTTGTAATCCGTTACTTTACAAACCGGCGGACTGGCAGTTGGTGAAATTTCGACAAGGTCGAGTTCAAGTCTCTGAGCAATGGCCAATGCATCTTTGATGCTGTAGATGCCTGTTTCCACATTGTCGCCCACAACTCGTACTACCGGGGCTTTAATTCTTTCATTAATCTGGTGCAGTTCCTCCTTCTTTTTCGGAAGAGGGCGCGGTCCTCTCGGGTTTCTAAACGGCGTTGCTATAAAAAATCCTCCTTTGGTTGGTTAATAATTAAGATCAGCTTACAGCTCCGCTGACCTCTTTATTTATCATTTCAATAAATGCTTCAACTGTAAATGACCCAAGGTCGCCGGTGCCGTGTTTCCTTACAGAGACAGTGCCTTCAGCTTCTTCCTTCTCACCTACGATCAGCATGTAGGGTATCTTGTTAAGCTCGGCATCCCTGATCTTACGACCGGTCTTCTCACTCCTTTCGTCAATTTGGCCGCGAATTTCGGAATTATTCAGCAGATTTAAAAGTTTTTTTGAATAATCTGCATATTTTTCGCTGATCGGGAGGATGATGAACTGGTCGGGAGTGAGCCAGAGCGGAAAGTTTCCTCCCGAATGCTCAATCAGCACAGCTACAAACCGCTCCATGGAACCGAAAGGTGCACGATGAATCATCACCGGGCGGTGTTTTTGGTTATCATTGCCAATATATTCAAGATCAAACCTTTCAGGCAGGTTGTAGTCAACCTGAATGGTACCCAACTGCCATTTGCGGCCGAGGGCGTCCTTCACCATAAAATCGAGTTTGGGGCCATAGAAAGCGGCCTCGCCATATTCGATAACGGCATCAATTCCGGCTTCCTTCACCGAATCGATGATTGCCTGTTCGGCTTTATCCCAGTTTTCATCGCTTCCGATGTACTTCTCCTTTTTATCCTTGTCGCGCAGCGATATTTGTGCGGTGTACTCCTTGAAACTCAGTGTTTTGAAGATATGCAGCACAATGTCGATAACGGCAATGAACTCACTTTTAAGCTGATCGGGTGTGCAGAAGATGTGGGCATCGTCCTGAGTAAATCCGCGTACGCGGGTAAGTCCGTGCAGCTCGCCGCTCTGCTCATAGCGGTAAACCGTGCCGAACTCGGCAAACCTGATCGGCAGGTCTTTGTACGACCTCGGTTTTGAACTGTAAATTTCACAATGATGCGGGCAGTTCATCGGTTTCAGCATAAACTGCTCACCCTCAATTGGAGTTGAAATCGGCTGGAAGCTGTCCTTCCCGTATTTCTGGAAGTGCCCCGAAGTCTTGTACAGCTCAACATTGCCAATGTGCGGGGTTATTACCGGCTGATATCCGGCTTTCTGCTGAACATTGCGCAGGAAACGCTCAAGACGGTCGCGAAGCTGTGCGCCTTTGGGCAACCACAACGGCAGCCCCTGGCCTACTTTCTGCGAGAAAGTAAACAGTTCAAGCTCTTTTCCAAGCTTCCTGTGATCGCGTTTTTTGGCTTCTTCCAGCATCTCGAGGTACTCGGCGAGTTCCTTCTGTTTTGGGAATGTAATGCCATAGATGCGGGTCAGCTGTTTGCGCTTTTCATCGCCGCGCCAGTATGCGCCGGCTATATTCAGCAGTTTCACAGCTTTTATGTTACCGGTATCGGGCAGATGCGGGCCGCGGCAAAGGTCGGTGAAAGTGCCCGACTCGTAGAAGGTTATCTGTCCGTCTTCCAGATCATTAATCAGTTCAAGCTTATACTCATCGTCTTTCCCGGTGAAATACCTGATGGCATCCGCTTTCGATACCTCCCGGCGATTGTAGGTCTGTTTCTCCTTTGCAAGTTCCAGCATCCGCTTTTCTATCTTTTCGAGATCGGAAGCGGAGATTTCATAATCGCCGAAATCCATATCGTAGTAGAAACCGTTCTCAATATCGGGGCCAATTCCGAATTTAACTCCGGGATAGAGCTGCTCAATGGCCTCAGCCATAAGGTGAGCCGATGAGTGCCACATGGTGGCCTTTCCTTCCGGATTATCCCAGGTGTACAGTTTTACATTCGCATCCGATTTGATGGGCCTTGTAAGGTCCCATACTTCGCCATTTACATTGGCCGACAGCACATTACGCGCCAGCCCTTCGCTAATGCTGCGTGCAATCTCAAATGAAGTTACCCCTTCAGGGTATTGCCTTACAGAATTATCAGGCAGTGTTATATTAATCATTTTCAGCAAATAACTTTTTTCAAAATTGGGTGCAAAGATACAAATATTAACCTAAACACCGCTTCAGAAAAGCATTGTCGGTTAAGAAAAAGTATTTCAGCGGATTAAGTTTGCCATAACATCCGCTTGACTAATTTTAATGCAATGATTTTCAATGCATTATACCAGCCATTGCTGCTTGCGGAACAATCGGGGTTTTATTTTTTTGCAGAACAATCAGGCTTCCCAACCTCAATGGGGTTTGCAGGCTGACTTCTCAGGCCTGAAAGGAGGCTTAAAAAGCTGTTTGCGCTGGATTTTCACTACCGTTTAGCCGGAGTAAATAAAAAGATATACCCGATAAGTTTGTTGTTTTTGTCAAAATGACCGCTCAGCACAAGCTTCCTGGAAAAATAAGACTTGCTTTCGCTTACCAGGGTTACCTCATCCGACCATTTCCGGTTCTTTTTTGCAAACAGAACACCCTGATTTGTAATATCTTCAAATGATGATTTATCAAACAGGCTTGCTGCATCCGTTCCTTTCATCTGTTCAGGAGATTTCCCGAATGTTTCGCTGATTGATGCCGATGCATAGGTCAGCCGCATTTTCGGGTTTGTAAAGAAGGCCTGTATGCCTTCCTGCAGCAGCAGGGCATTAAGCCCGTCGGCTTTCAGTTTCAGGTCGGTAACACCCGATACAATACTAACGGCTGCATAAGCACCGGCAAATGAGCCGTCAGATTCGAACCAGTTATCGATGGCCCATTTGCAACGCACCAGCCTTCCGTCTTTCCGAAGGTTTTCCGCCTCAAAATACCTGACTCCGGCCAGTTTTACATTTCGTTTGAATGTGGCACTGATGGCCTTTCTCCTTTCAGGTTCCCACAACAAGGGGAATATCTTATCCGACATCGCATCGCTTCTGTCATAGCCGAATATTCCGGATGCGCCGATACTCCATTCGATGATTTCAAGATTTTCATCCAGAACCATGAAAGCATAATCTTCAACGCTTAGCATAAAATGCCTGCTCCGTTCGAATCGCTCAATTTTGCGGGCTGCCATCTGCCTTTCGGTAATGTCTCTTCCCACACCCTGGTAACCTCTGAATATCCCTTCGCTGTCGAACACAGGATTTCCGCTGACTTCAAGATATACCTTGCGGCCATTTTTATCGCGCAACACCTGCAGGTATCCGGCAAATGGCAATCTGGAGTGCAGCTTGTTATTGAATCTGGTCATTTCATTTTCGACGGTGGAGGGATCGGAAAACTCAAACGGGGTTTTGCCAAGAACAAATTCAACCGGAATCCCGAAAACTTCCGCAGGCCTGCTATTAATATAGGTGAGTTTTAAATCTTCATCCACTTCCCAAACCCAGTCGGGAGAGTTCTCAACGAGAGTCAGATACTTTTTCCGGCTCTCCTCCAGTGCTATCTGAGCCCTTTTGCGTTCGTCTATGTTACGGGTAATCCCAAGAATGGCAATGAAACCGCCACTCTTTCCACGGATCAGATTAATGCTGATTTCACCCCAAACCATATGGCCGTTCTTGTGCTTGTGCAGCATTTCATATACCAGGGGGTTTCCTGTATCCGGTTTTTCTCCTTTGATAACCGGAAGCAAATCATTCATCAATATCTTCTGCATCAGCCTGAAAGATTCGGGTGGGAGCCTTTCCTCCAGAGACAGAGAGGTGTATTCCTCAACCGTATAGCCCAGATTTTTTACAACGGAAGGACTCATGTAAATGGTCTTCAGTTGCATATCCATCAGCCAGAAAACATCTGAGGATTCCCTTTGAAGAATATCGAAAAGCGCAATCTGAGAATTTATTCCTGAAAGCAGTTCCGCCAGGCCGTCATCAATCACAGCATCATCCCGTTTTCCGTCGTGCATATCAAATAGTTTTGAAAATAGAAAAGAATCACCCAAGTGCCATTTTCAATTGATGATTGTCCTCAACAATCGAAAACAGCCATTCCCCGTGTTGTATCAAAAATCAATATGTCGTTCTTTTTTCGAAGCCACAAATATAATTG
>LUZO01000283.1 GCA_001603685.1 Bacteroidales bacterium Bact_23 | reverse complement strand
GATTTCACGGAAAACAGGTTGGTTGGCTAAGCCTCACCTCTTTACGCAATAAATTTAACACTTTCCAAAATACACTTTTTTTTGTTGTTTGTTTTTTTTTAAAAAACTTTGCGCGGTTACAACAGTATGTGATTTAGCGGTTTAGTATTTTAAAGCCAGGGCAATACGAACCGTTTAGACTGAGGCAGTCTTCAGGTTTTTAAATTTCCGGCTACATTTAGTTTTCAATATTTTTTAGTTTTGTATCTGCCTTACCGTTTTACCTAAACCCTTTAACTATGAAAACCATACCGGGCCGGCTGCTGCCATTGATTTCAGGACTTCTGCTTTTACTCTCCTCATCTGTTTTTGCCTGCACTTCCATTATTGTAACCGGAAGCGCTTCAAAAACCGGTTGCCCCATGATCTCGTATTCATGCGACGGCGAGTTCTTCCCCCGCCTGAATCTGTTTCCGGCGGCCGATCACAAGCCGGGCGAAGTGCGGCAGATCTTCAACTGGTACGGAAAGGACTACAGCATCAGCCAGGTGCCGCATACCTACCGCGTAGTGGGGCTTATGAATGAACATCAGCTAGCCATTGGCGAATCCACTTTCGATGGCCGGCCGGAATTGGAAAACCGAAGCGGAATGCTTGACTATTTCTCGCTGATGTATATCGCCCTGGAGCGCGCAAAAACGGCCCGCGAAGCCATCGGCGTCATCACCTCGCTGGTTGAGGAGTATGGCTACGGCAGTACCGGCGAGTCGTTCTCCATTGCTGACAAGGAAGAGGCATGGATCATGGAGATGATCGGGCCGGGCGAAGGCGGAAAAGGCGCCATCTGGGTGGCCATCCGCATCCCGGACGGCTATATTTCGGCACACGCCAATATGTCGAGGATTCACGGGTTTCCGCTCAACGATCCCGAAAACTGCATCTTTTCGCCCAATGTGATTTCATTTGCGATTGAGAAAGGATATTACGACCCCGCATCCGGAAAGCCGTTCAGCTTCTCGGATGCCTATAATCCGCCAACCGAAGAGCAGGTGCGCTACTCCGCCCGCAGGGTGTGGAGCATCTTCCGCAGAGCCGCCCTTTCGATGAACATCAGCCCGGCGTACAGCTCCTCTGAGAAAGGTGCCGACCCCTACCCGCTCTACATCAAACCCGACGATAAGCTGGATGTTCAGGCGGTAATTGCCCTGCACCGTGATCACTACGAAGGCACAGAGTTCGATATGACGGCGAATTATGCCTCAGGCCCCTTCAATGCCGCCGACCGCTGGCGCCCGATGAAATGGGAGGTTAACGGGCAGAAATACGCCTGGGAGCGGCCGATTGCCACCCAGCAGGCGGCTTTCGTATTTGTTTCGGAAGCCCGGAAGGATATTCCCGACGAAATCGGCGGGGTTTTCTGGTATGGACTGGATAACCCGTACACCAACTTTTTCACGCCGTTTTACACTTCCATCAACAGCCTGCCGAAATCATACACCGTTGGTAAACTGAGTAAATACTCCCCGGAATCAGCCTGGTGGGTATTCAATTTTGTGGCCAACTATGCCAATCTCCGCTGGAGTTACATGATTAAGGATATTCAGAAAGTGCAGCAGGATATTGAATCGTTTTATTTCGGTAATCAGGCTGAGGTTGAGAAAGAGGCTTTCAGGCTGCTGAAGGAGAACCCGAAGGAGGTTGGCCAATACCTAACCAATTACTGCGTTGAGCAGGCAGAAGCCAACATCGGGAAGTGGCGTGAGCTGGGCGAGCTGCTGATTACCAGATACAACGACGGCTACATTCAGGATGAAAAAGGGCGCCCGCACGAAATTGGCTACCCTGAAAAATGGCTGAAACATACGCCTCCCGCCGAACTGGAAAGATACCGACTTACTCAGGAGCGCAATGGCGAAGGCGAATTGTAGAAATGGCCGGGCAGGAACGGGATTTGGAAAATGCCTCTGCCCCCCCGTTCATTTATTCGGAAACAACTTAATGTACACCGCCAGGTTGGTGTAAATGCCGCCGGTAAGCACTTCGCCCTGCGGTTGAATGCCTGATAAATCAAACCCCAGCCTTTCGGGGATTTTCCTGCTTGCGGTATTTCCGACAGCACATCTTATGATAACCATATTCAATTTCAAGCGTTTGAAGGCGAAATCGCACAGTTTGGCCACCGATTTTGTCATGATTCCCTGTTTCTGATATTTCTCGGAAAGCCAATACCCGATTTCCGTTTTGCGCTTAAAGCCGTCGGTATCCCTGAAACCGATTAACCCTGCAAATTCACCGGCTTTCCGGATGGTGAAAACATACTCAAACTTATCATAAGGAGCATTGATCACCATATCAACAAACTTCTCGGAGTCCGACAGCTCTTTGGTAAATTCAACAAAGGGCAGCCACTTCCCGAGATATTCCCGCTGCGTATCAATGGCATGAAAAATATCAACGGCGTCGGAGTGTTCCAACTGCCTGAGCTCCGTATCGGAATCTACTTTTATTACCATACCGGTCCGGTCTTTCATAAAATTTAATCTGTTTTGCTGTTTGCCCGCCAAATCAGCGAGTTCCGGACTTCTATTATTTAATCTTCAGAAATATCCCTTCAACGGTTGCATTATGGCCAAACACCCCCGTACAGTAGCCCTTTGTATATCTGATATGGGCAAAGTCCTTGTAAAAGCTTACCCTGAATTCGCAATCCCCGCTTTCCGGAATTTTATAAACAAAGCCGGTTCCGGCCAGGGGAACGGTATCCTTTTCAACTACTGCCATATTGGTTCCCTGATGGATGCCCGTGAGGGATATAATCTCGAACTCCGCCTCAAAATCGCCCACTTTACCGATGACCAGATCGCCATTATACCCCTCTTCGCCGTACTGGTAATAATAGGTTCCGAAAATCTGCTCCTTCACGGCGGTGATATCCGGCGAAGGGATAATTGTATCGAAGGGAACCAGCACCATTTCATACTCCCGTCCGGTTGACGGAGAAACCCAGCGCCCCTCAAAGGTTGCGACAGTGGGCGTTCCGGTGATGGTTCCGGTGATATTGCCGGTTTCATCGAACTCAAGCAGGTAATAACTCCGGTTTTCCTCAACCGACCCCAGCAGCCGGATGGGCAGCTTGCGTTTGGTATTCAGATAGGTAATCTCACCTGCAATGACATTATCCATAATCTGATAGTGGATAAAAACGGGAATTTTATCATTCAGTTTTCCTTTCCAGCAGATGTCGTTTCCGGGTTCGGATACAGCTCCGGTTACGGCTTCGGTTGCTACGGAATCAGGCTCTTCCGCCTTGCTCTCCTCCTTTTGCGGGGAATTGCACGCAATCAATAACGGTAAAAGCAAATAAATCAGATATTTCATCATAACAGAATATAGGTTTACGGCTTACGGCTTTCTGATGCATTGAACTATCAGATTCCGAAGATACAAATTTATTTTTTATCGATACAATCATGGTATCT